>JAYSUN010000061.1:0-20042 GCA_043719045.1 Hyphomicrobiaceae bacterium
GCATCGGCGGCTCGCTCGACCGCCCGATCCAACAGTCCAAAGCCCTCATGCGCGACTGGGGCCAGAAGGACGCGCGCGGCATGACCAACTATGTTCATGCGACCTATCCCGACCGCCCCTTGCACTGGGTCGGGCACAGCTACGGCGGTGGTTTTGCCGTCGGCCTCAATCCGAGCAATCACCGCATCGACCGCCATCTCGGCGTCGCCGTTCCCCACGGTTACTGGCGCGAGATGACCGCACCGGACAGCTACAAAGTCGGCCTGCTCATGGGCGTCGGCGTGCCCGTCATCACCGGCCTTATGGGCTATCTCCCCGGCAAACTCGCAGGCACCGGCGAAAACTTGCCGAAACCCGCGGCCATGGAATGGCGCTCCTGGATCATGAGTCGCAACAGCATGTGGGACACACTGCCAGCCGACGATCTGCTGTTCTATTCGAAGGCCCGTGCGGCCATGATGTTCTTCTGTGTCAGTGATGATCCCTGGGCGACGCCGATTTCTGCCAATCGCATGTCGGCAGCCTTCAGCGGTGCCAGCGAACGCCACCTCACCCACATCGCCCCCACCGATGCTGGCAACCAACCTATCGGCCACCTCGGCTTCTTCCGCAGCCGCTTCGAATCCACCCTCTGGCCCCGCGCCCGCGCCTGGCTCGACACCTGATCAGTATTACAGGGGGTGATAGCGAACCGGAAAAATTCTGACCGGTCGTGCAGCTGACCGCACCAGCGGCCGAGTCAAAACTTCCGCGCGCCGCCATAAGCTGGTGGTTCATCACGAACGGAGCGCGCAACGATCCAGGTGGGAGGGGCCGCAGCTGGGACAGGTCGTGTCGCAACGTACCCGACACAGCCTCCCACGCCAACGCCCATGCCGCCCAGATTTACCCGCTCTACCCGCCTTACCCGCGTAAAATCGTCTCGACACTGACCGCCACATCCAACGCCTCCTGCAGCGTTGCCAGGTTGGTCGCCTCGCCTCGCGTCATCGCGGCAATCTTGTTCAGCTGGCGCGCCAGAACAGCTGGACGCGCCTTTTCGTTTGGCATCACGTCTGCCGGCGCCTCCCAGCCGGTCGCCGTCTCGCGCTCGGCAAACGACCAGTCCCGCAACCGGATGCGACCGGTGGTCCCCGTCAACGTCCAGGTGTTGTGATCATCCATCGGCGTTGTCCCGACACTGCCGGCCAACCGCACCGGCACCTCGCCCGCCAACAGATCCGCGCGCATGGCCCGTTCGCTCCTGCCCGGCTCCGGCCACTGACACTCCGCGCTCAACACCCGCAAGGGTCCAAAAAACCGCTCCGCCAGAAACAGAAAGTGCGAGGCGACCTCGCGGGTAAACCCGCCCTCGACCGGGGCATCCAGCCAGGCCACCGCATCCGTCTGCCAGGACCGCGGCCAGGTCACAAACGCCAGTTCGACATCGACCCGCACCGGCTCCCCGATCACGCCGGCCTTGATCCAGTCGACGAGATGATCGACCGCCATGGAAGAGGCAAACGGGAAATTCACCGCAGCCCGGATCTTGGCCGCACTCAGCGCTTCAACCGCATGCTTGGCGGCCACGATATCGGTTGCCAACGGTTTCTCGCACAACGCCGCTTTGCCCAGCTTTGCACACAGCGTCAGATACTCCAGATGGCTCCCAGGCGGCGACGCAATATGCACGCAATCCGATGCCGCAATCACGGCCTCGGCCGATCCATAGACGGCCAACCCCGGATTAATGGCTTTCAACCGTTCGGCTGCCTGCGGGCTTGGATCGAAGATCCCCGACACAACCACGCTGGCTTGATCGTGTTGCAGAGCCGCCCGCAGCAACCTCTCCCCCATGATGCCAAAACCGACAAAGCCCAACTTGACCGCCATCCCACCAAACTCCAGACCCAACCCTACCGAGCATCATAGCCGACCCCTTGCCTGCCGTCAGCCAACTGATACACGCACAGCCAACAGCCGTCTTGTCGATTGACCTGTTGTGTGTTGGGTCAAGCCCAAATCCGCCGGAGCTCAAAGTGGGCCCGCCGGAGCTCAAAGTGGGCCCCGCCGGAGCTCAAAGTGGGCACGGCCCAACAGCCAAACTCAACTCGGGCCACGTCCCGGCAACGGCGACTGACTATGGATACCCCCGATGTGCCGGATGTGCGACCTGTCGTTTGTCGGCTTCGCCATGCCGCAAGCGCAAATGCTGCAGTCCTATATCGAAGCCCTGATGGCGGGCTGGTCGCCCCACACCGAAGTCGACATCTCACAGCAACAACTGGCCGCCATTGACGCCGATCCGGCAGCCTTCCTCGAAAAATTGGCAGACAACCAGCCGCCCGGACAAACCCGCAGGCTCGACGATGGCCGGATCGTCCCGGTTCTACCCCAGCGCGTGCGCTGGATTTGGGACGGCGACTTTTGCGGCCAGATCAACTTGCGCTGGCAGCCCGGGACCAACGCCTTGCCTGAATGGGTTCTCGGTCACATCGGTTACGCCGTGGTTCCCTGGAAGCGGGATCGTGACTATGCGCAGCGCGCGCTCCGCCATATGCTCGGCGAAGCGCGCGAGGTCGGCCTGACGCACGTCGATCTTTCCACACCCGAGACCAACCTCGCCTCGCAACGCGTGATCGCAATCAACGGCGGCGTGCTCATCGACACCTCGCTCTCGCCACTGTTCGGCCCGACCATCCGCCGCCAGTTCCACCGCATCGCGTTGGCCTGACCGCCATTAACGATTTCTGCGTGCGGACGTAGTCAAATTGCGCATCCGGCGGCTGGCAAAGACGTCGGTCCATGCTACGTTCGTCGAACCCAATCGACGAACCGCACGTATCGGCCTCAAAGGATCACCATGTCGGACACCAGTACAAACCCACTGCATCCGATCCCGAGCCCGCCGCGCACACGCTACATCGGCAACGTGTTTTCCCTGAACGCGTCGTCTCCGATTCAGGACATGATGAAGTACGCCCAGGAGCTTGGGCCGATCTACTGGCTCGACATGATGGGCAAGCCGATCGTGGTCGTCTCGGGCGCCGACTTGGTCGATGAACTCTCGGACGAGACCCGCTTTGACAAGAGCGTCCGTGGCGCCCTCCGTCGTATCCGGGCGTTTGCTGGTGACGGCCTGTTCACCGCCTATACTGAGGAAGCCAACTGGTCGAAAGCCCACAACATCCTACTGCCCAACTTCTCGCAAAAGGCCATGCAGGGCTATCATCCGATGATGGCCGACATCGCCGAGCAGCTGGTTCAGAAATGGGCCCGACTCAACTCCGAGGAAGAGATCGACGTCACCGCTGACATGACGTCCCTCGCGCTCGATACGATTGGTTTGGCCGGCTTCGACTACCGCTTCAACTCGTTTTATCGCGAGAAAAATCACCCCTTCGTCGATGCCATGGTGCGAGCCCTTGACGCCACCATGCGTACCCGCGGCCTGCCGATGGAGGAGATCATCCGCGCCGACCGTGAAATCAAACTGAAGTCCGACATCCGCTACATGAACAAGGTCGTTGATCGCATCATCATGGAGCGCCGCGCCAACCCGGACGCCAACAAGGACAAAAAAGACTTGCTGTCCTACATGCTTGCGGGCGTCGACAAAAAAACCGGCGAACGCCTTGATGATTTGCAGATCCGTTATCAGACCATCACCTTCCTGATCGCTGGCCACGAGACCACCAGCGGCCTGTTGTCGTTCGCCGTCTATTACATGTTGCAGAACCCCGACATCATCGCCAAAGCCTATGCCGAAGTTGATCGCGTGCTGGGTCCGGATATCTCGATCATCCCGACCGTCCAACAGGTGACGCAGCTTGAGTACATCACCAAAATCCTCAAGGAAGCGCTGCGCATGTGGCCGACCGCACCGGCCTATTCGGTGACCCCGTACAAGGATGTCGAAACCCTGGGCGGCAAGTACACGATCAAGAAAGCCTGGCAGACGGTCGTGCTGATCCCATCCCTGCACCGCGACAAAGCCGTTTGGGGCGACCGGGTCGACGTCTTCGACCCCGAAAACCACACGCGCGAAGCCGAGGCCAAGCGCCCGGTCAACGCCTACAAGCCGTTCGGCAATGGTCAGCGCGCCTGCATCGGTCGCCAATTCGCCATGCAGGAAGCCACGCTCGTGCTTGGCATGATCCTGCAACGTTTCGAGCTGATCGATCCGCATCGCTACAAATTGCAGGTCAAGGAAACCCTTTCGGTCAAGCCCGACGAGTTCAAAATCAAGGTCCGCCCACGCCCCGGCCGCGTCACCACTGGCGCGTTCCGACCAACGGTCACGACCGGCGATGCGTCTGTCACCGCCAAGGCCCGCGCCGCTCACCGCCCTGGCCACAACACCCCGCTTCTGGTTCTCTACGGCTCCAACCTTGGTACGGCCGAGGCCATCGCTGGACAACTCGCCGATGCCGGTGAAGCCAACGGCTTCGCGGCCACCGTCGCACCCCTCGACGACTACGTTGGCCGCCTGCCGAGCACCGGCTGCGTGCTGATCGTCAGTGCCTCATACAATGGCGCGGCCCCCGACAACGCCGTCAAGTTCTGCGACTGGCTCAACAAGGGCATCCACGGCGCCGACAGCCTCAAAGGCGTGCGCTACGCCATCTTCGGCTGTGGCAACCGTGATTGGGCCGCGACCTTTCAAACCATCCCGCGCATGCTCGATGCAAAGCTGGCTGAACACGGCGCCGAACGGATCACGGCGTCTGGCGAGGGCGACGCGCGCGACGACTTCGACGGTCAATTTCAAAGTTGGCTGACACCGCTCTACGGCAAGATCGCCGCCAACCTCGGTATCGAAATCGGCAAAGCCGATGCCGCCCGCGAAAACCAATATGCGCTTGAAGTCATCTCTCCGCGGGAGGTCAGCCCGTTCGTCGATTCACTCGGCGCCAGCACCATGACCGTTCAGGTCAACCGCGAACTGCACACCAAAACCGGATCGACGCCATCCACGCGCTCGACCCGGCACATCGAGTTTGAATTGCCTGCAGGCACCGCCTATCGCGCTGGCGACCATCTCGGCGTCATCGGCCGCAACAGCGCGGTCCTGGTGCGGCGGGCCGCCGAACGCTTTGGTCTGGCACCAGAAGCGCGGGTGCAACTGCGCTCTCATTCGACGCGCAAAGGCGTGCTGCCGGTTGATCAGCCGATCCAGCTTTCCCGCCTGCTCGGAGACTATGTCGAGCTGCAAGAAGTCGCGAGCCGCAAACAGATCGCCACCATGGCCGCCCATACGCGCTGCCCGCACACGCGTCCAAAACTCGAGGCCCTCAGCGGCGACGATGAAGCGTCGCAGGTGCGCTATCGGCAAGAGGTGTTCTCCAAGCGCAAATCCGTCCTCGATCTGATGGAAGAACATCGGGCTTGTGAATTGCCGCTGCCGATGTATCTCGAAATGCTCCCCGGTTTGCGCCCGCGCTACTACTCGATCTCATCGTCACCATTGGCACAACCGACGTCGTGCAGCATTTCAGTTGCCATCGTCGATGAACCGCATCGTTCGGGTGCCGGTCAATATGCCGGCGTCTGCTCGAATTACCTGCGCCCCCAGCGCAAAGGCGATGTGGTCTATGCCTTCGTCAAAGATACCAAATCGAGTTTCCGCCTGCCGACCGACCCGAGTGTGCCCGTGATCATGGTTGGCCCCGGCACGGGCTTGGCTCCATTCCGCGGCTTCATGCAAGAGCGCGCGGCGCTGCAAGCCAAGGGCGCAAGCGTTGGACCGGGCGTCCTCTATTTTGGCTGCCGCCGTCCCGATCAGGATTTTATCTACGCCGACGAGTTGAAAGCCTTTGACGCACAGGGACTGGCCAAGCTCAAGGTCGCATTCTCGCGCACCGACGGGATACCGAAACAATACGTCCAGGACCTCATCAAATCCGACGGCGACGAGCTCTGGCAATTGATCCAAAAAGGTGCCGTCATCTACGTCTGCGGCGACGCCAGCAAAATGGCACCGGCCGTACGTCAGGCCTTTATCGACATCATCTCGACCAAATCCGGCGTCGACACTGCGACTGCTGAAAAACGTCTTGATGCCATGACGGCAGATGGCCACTACTTCACCGACGTCTGGGCCACCGGCTGAGCCATGTCAAAAGGCACTGAGGTCCGCCCACCTCGGCGCTGCGGTCCGGTTGGCTACAAAAAAGCGACCAGCGTTGTAGCTAGAGCGGCCCAACAACACGGTGCGCTGTCACGCTCAAAAACTGCGCCAGTTCGGCATACCGGTTGATATGCGCGCCAGACCCGCGCCACATCAGACCCACTGTGCGCTGCAGCGGTCTCCCGGACAGGGCCAGACAGCGTAGGTTCTTATCCTTTGACAGATTGGTCTTGACGTACAGTCCCGGCAGGAACGTCACGCCAAGTCCAGTGCTGACCATCTCCCGCAACGTGTCGAGGCTATTGCCCGGAAAATCGCGCAAAACGTGCGCACCGACAGTGGCACAATAAGCGCTGACCATCGAACCCAAAGGGTGCCCGGCCTCCAGGGTCAGAACCCCGAGACCCTTCAGATCGCCACCGATGATTTCAGTCTTTTTCGCCAACGCGTGATCGGACGGAACCGCCAGATAAAAGGGCTCAACATACAGCTCGATCGACTCGAACTGGCCCGCAAACGGCAACGGACCAATGACCAGATCATAGGTGCCGTCGGAGAGCGCATTCGGCAAATGCAACGGATTGTCTTCGCGAACAAAAAACTTCAGATCCGGATACTCTTTGCGTAAGTCCTGGATCAGGCGTGGCACGAGGGACGGCCCGATCGATGCCGGCACGCCGAGCCTGACGATGCCAGCCAATTTCCGGTTGTGCGATGAACCGATGGCCCGGATTTCGCGCACGTCGCGCAACACGCGCCGCGCAATGTCAACAATCTCGGACCCGGTTGGCGTCATCACCACGCGGGAGCGTGAACGCTCGACCAACTGCACCCCCAGACGCTCTTCCAGGGCCTTGAGCTGGCCCGACAATGTCGGTTGTGTTGTATTGACTTGCTCCGCTGCGCGGCGGAAATGTCTGACCTCGGCAATGGCAACGAGGTATTCAAGTTGTCTGACAGTCGGCACGTCATGGCCCCAAATCTTGATCGGCAGCAGCGATATGCCGCTCCCCGGAAAGGCGCACTCGCCTCAGTCGCATGTGGTGCATGGTCCACTGATTGAAAAGCATCCATTGATATGTTCGATCAAAAGCGCTGCTTTGAATCGACTTTACTGAAGTGCCTCAATCGCGATCAGCAACGATGTGGGTTTTCACACAGGTTTGAAATTTCTGCCTTTTCGTTTAACAAGGCTGCGTGCTCTGCGTCGCATGAGAAGGCTATGATGCTTCATGTCTTCCTTGCGCACTGAATTCGCCACCGACCCCAAGCTCAGCCGTGGCCGTCTGATTGCCGAACCCGCGTGCCCCATGCGGACTCCATTCCAGCGCGATCGCGACCGCATCGTCCATGCCACGGCGTTTCGGCGCCTGACCTACAAGACCCAGGTTTTTCTGTTCCACGAGGGCGACCATTACCGCACGCGCCTGACCCACACTTTGGAAGTGGCGCAAATTGCCCGCGCCATCGCCCGCTTGTTGCGGCTGGATGAGGATCTGGCTGAAGCTTTGGCGTTGGCCCACGATCTCGGTCATCCCCCATTCGGCCACGCGGGCGAGCGCGCCCTCGACGCTGTCTTGCAGACCTTCGGCGGCTTTGACCACAACGCGCAGAGCTTGAAGGTGGTCACGCGGCTGGAAAGGAAATACCTGAATTTTGACGGCTTGAACCTCTCTTTTGAGACCCTGGAAGGCCTCGCCAAGCACAACGGGCCGATTGGCGATGGGCCGCTGCGCGATACCATCCACGCGCTCGGCCTCGAGCCGTTTCTGACACTCGACACCCAAGCGTCGCTCGAGGCACAAGCCGCAGCCATCGCCGATGACATCGCCTATAATAATCACGATCTCGATGATGGTCTGCGCGCTGGCCTGCTCGTGCTGGAGGAGCTCACCAGCGTACCTTTGGTTGGCCGCTTTGTGACAGCCGCCCTGGCAGTCGGCGCGCCCGATCGGCAGCGTGTCATCTATGAAGTCAATCGCCGGATGATCACGGCGATGATCGAGGACGTGGTCAAGACCGCGCGCGAGGGGCTAGCCGAAGGTCACGATCCGCGTCTCGTGCCGCTGGTCACTTTTTCACCGTCATTCAGTCGAGAACTACAGGGTCTGAAAGAAACGCTCTTCGAGCGCGTCTACCGCCACCCACGCGTGATGCAAGTGATGGCCGGCGCCGAACAGATCGTGCGCGATATCTTTCAACGCTATCTCGAGCGGCCCGAGACTTTGCCACCCCCGCGTGACGCGCAAGCCCGCGGCCTGGCCCCCGACGCGCGTGCGGCACTCATCTCGGACTTCGTCGCAGGCATGACCGACCGCTACGCCATCGCCGAACACCAGCGGCTCTTCGCGACAACCCCCGACCTGCGCTGAGCCGCTGAACCGTGGCTCTGCCACCCGGCGGATCTGACACCAAAGCCATACCACCTAGGCTGATACTCTTCCAGCAGAGTTTTGATCGTCGCATGCCACTGGCCGCGCGAGCCGGCCGGCGCGCGGAACGCGTGTCGGCTCGCGCAAACAAAGACAAATACCGGCCCGGCTCCGACACACTCCAGAGTCAAAACTTAGCCGGGCCGGTATGACACACCGGGACCAGTTTGACGCCACGGCTGAATTGCGTTAGCCGCCGCACTCCGATTGAGCCAAGGTCAACGACTGCCGCGACCTATGCCGTCGCGGTCGAAGCGAGTGGATCGTATGAATATCTATGCCGACGTGGCCGGGCGGATCACTGCAGCACTCGAACAGCTGAAATTGGCCGGCAGACTGCCGCCTGATCTGGTGTTGTCTGGCATCGAGGCGACACCACCGCGTGACATCACCCACGGCGATGTCGCATCTAACGCCGCGATGGTGCTCGCCAAAGCCGCGAAAATGAAACCCCGCGACATTGCAGAACTGTTGGCAAATCAATTGAAAACCGGCCTTGGCATCGCCAAGGTCGAGATCGCAGGCCCGGGCTTTCTCAACATCACCATCGAGCCAAAGATCTGGCATGACCTGATCCCGGCGATCCGCTCAGCTGGTCCGGCCTATGGCAAACCGGACATCGGTCGTGGCCAAACCCTCAACGTCGAATATGTCTCGGCCAACCCGACTGGCCCGATGCATGTTGGCCATACCCGCGGCGCGGTGTTTGGCGATGTGCTGGCCAATTTGATGGCAGCTTCAGGCTACAAGGTCACCCGCGAATACTACATCAACGATGCCGGCGGTCAGGTCGACGTGCTCGGCAGATCGGCTTTTCTGCGCTATCGCGAAGCACTCGGTGAGACGATCACCATCCCCGAGGGCCTGTATCCCGGCGATTATCTAAAACCGGTCGGCGAAGCACTCGCCAAAACCCACGGCAAAACCTTTCTCACCAGGACCGAAGCTGAATGGCTTCCGCCAGTTCGCCAAACCGCCATCGATGCCATGCTTGTGATGATCAAAGAAGATCTGGCCGCACTCAACGTCAAACACGACGTGTTCTTCTCTGAAGCCTCGCTCAAATCCAGCGGCCGCAACGAGGTGGCAGCAGCGATCGACCTGCTCCGCAAGCAAGGTCACATTTTTGAAGGTCGCCTTGACAAGCCACTTGGCCACGACGCCGACGACTGGGAAGACCGGGTGCAGACCCTGTTCCGGTCCACGGCCTTTGGCGACGATGCCGATCGAGCACTGCTGAAGTCCGATGGCAGCTATACCTACTTCGCCAACGATGTAGCGTATCACTACACCAAGGTCACGCGTGGCTTTCAGCACCTGATCAACGTGCTCGGCGCCGATCACGTCGGTTATGTCAAACGCATCAAGGCTGTGGTTGCGGCTTTGTCCGATGGCAAAGTCGATATGGACGTGCCGATTTCGCAGTTGGTCAAACTGATGCGCAATGGCGAGCCGATCAAGATGTCCAAGCGCTCCGGCAGCTTCGTCACTCTGCGCGAAGTCGTCGACGAGGTCGGCCGTGATCCCGTTCGTTTCATGATGCTGTATCGCAAGCATGACAGCGCACTTGACTTCGATCTGGCAAAAGTCATTGAGCAATCAAAAGAAAATCCCGTCTTTTACGTGCAAATGGGGCATGCGCGCGCGCGCTCGGTGTTCCGCAACGCCCTGGAAACTTACCCGGAGCTGACAGCTGCCTCACCGGCCGTCCTTGGTGCCGATCTGGCACTCCTGACAGATGCTGGCGAAATCGGACTGCTCAAGAAGCTGGCTTGGTATCCAGAGATGCTGGCCGGGGCTGCACGAGCCCACGAGCCGCACCGGATCGCATTCTATCTCCATGATCTCGCATCATCTTTCCATGGTCACTGGTCACGAGGCAATGATTCGCCACATTTGCGCTTTATCCTGTCGGAGAACAAAGCCATGACCGCCGCTCGCTTGGCACTGGTCGATGCGTTTGCATCGGTGATCGCGTCCGGACTTGGGATCTTGGGTGTGACGGCTCTGGACGAGTTGCGCTGAGTTGACGAGGGGCCTAAACACAAAACTGAAGGGCCGAAATGTTGGATGCGAGAAGTTGTTCGGCGTCGTTTAAGCTGGGGATTGCGGGAGCGATTTTGTAAACGATGGCGGCATGGACTTGAGATGGCTCGAGAATCATGCGGGGTAAGGGTCGATGGCTACGCAAGTGGCGCAAGGCCCGAATGAGGGCGAACCAGAGGCCGAGAGTGGTAACTTTTGGGTTACCTTTCCGGTGGGTTCGTTAGGGGGTCAGTCAGCTTTTTAGAAAGACCATGCGATGTCTCGGTCAAACGGTAACAACGGTCAGGCGGCGCCACCGCCGCCGCAACAGGTGCCACAATGGCGGCACCCGGCCGATCCGGACCCGCAAGCCGCTTGGCATCACCAGCCGACAGCGCATGGCCAGCATGCTCCCCAGCAGCCTCAGGCGCAGCCACCCTTTTACGCAAATCAGGCCCCTCACCAGCCGAGTCAAGCGCCGTATCAGCCGGCGTTTCAGCCGAGCCATGATTTGCCGCCATTCGGCCAGGAACCGCCAATCGGCCACGCGCAGCCCGGCTTCGATCCCTATCATCATCATGGCCAGCAGCAACCGGCCCACACGGCTCCGCCCCTGACCAGCTATGTGCCGCAGCCACCGCCACAGCAATGGGCGCCGGCACCACGCGGTCCTGATCCCCAGGGCTTCGATCTTGGCGACTACTCCACAGGCATGACGCAGCGAGGACAGGCGCCACATGCAGCGCAGTCTTACCCCGCAACCCACATCGAACCGACCTTTGACTCAGGCCCTTACGCGCAGCCGGGGCAAACGCGCTATGGCCAACAGAACCAGCCGCAGTTTGCTCAAGAGCCCGCGCCAGTCGGCGCACCCCGATTGGCGACTCAGCCAGGCAATCCGTTAGCCGCGCCACAAGCTGCCTTCCGCGGCGTCGAACGTCCGCCTCCCATGGCGCCTGCTCCCCAGGCTCAAGAAGCTGAAGAAGAGTATGAGGACGAGGAAGAGTTTGAGGATGAGCCCAAACGCGGCGGCCGCAAGCTGATGGTCGTTGGTGCCCTGATTGGCGCGATCTGCGTCGGCGGTGGTTTGGCCTACACCTATAAGGCCTTCAGTGGCGGTAAAACGCCGATGCTGAACGCCAACGCGAATGGTCCCAAGAAGGCCGCGCCACCAACCGACAACGGCATCAAGATCGGCGCCAAGTTGCCAGATGCAGTCCCGCAACAGTCTGTCGCATCGGTTGTCCAGGAGACCGATGGCGGTCCTCGCAAGGTGCAGACCATCACCGTGACACCACCGGGAGGCAACACGCCAACAGTGGCCATGCCTCCGCCTGCGCCGGGCCAGACTGGCGTGCCCGGTATGGTGATCGATATGCCGGCTGCTCGCCCGCCATTACCGCCTCTCGTGCCGGTTCTGCCACAACCGAGCAATGTTCCGCGCGCCGCTGCAGTGCCACAGCTCCCGGCGCCACAGCCGAAAATTGCAGCCGTTGCGCCCGAGCAGACGCCACGCAAGCCAGCCGCGGTTCCGGTGCCCAAGAAGGCCACCGACGCGTATTCGCCGAGCGCTGTGCCAGGCAGCACGGGGGGAGTAACGCCGCCGCCAGCCGGTGCCACCGTGAAGTCTGCACTTGGAGCTCCGCCCGCAAACACCAGCGGGGCCAATGGCTTCGTCGCGACCGTTCTGTCCACTCCGAAAGGCAGGCCGGAAGCCATGAAGGCCTTTGCTGATTTGCAACAAAAGTATCCTGACGTGCTCGGCACCAAGCCAGCCGAGGTCCAGGAAAAGAATTTGGGCGCCGAGAAGGGGATTTGGTACCGCGCCGTCGTCGGCCCACCAGGCTCCCGGGAAGCTGCAAGTTCCGTCTGCACGCAGTTGAAAGCTTCAGGTTACGGTCAGTGTTTTGTTTCGGCCTACTGACGTCCTGGGAATCTGAGTAAAGTCACGGCGGCATCATCGAATGCCGCCGTTTTGCTGTCTGGAGACGATGCGCATGCTTTCGGCCTTCTTCACCGGCCTTTCTGGCTCGACGCTGACAGACAGCGAGCGCATTTTTCTGCGCGTCGCACGCCCCGCCGGCATCATCCTGTTTACCCGCAACGTGGTCGAGCCTCAGCAAGTCCGCCGCCTCGTGGGCGAAGCTCGTGAAGCCATCGGTGGCGACGACATTCTGGTGTTGATCGATCAAGAGGGTGGTCGCGTCCAACGCCTGCGCCCGCCCCATTGGCGCGCGCTACCAGAAGCGTCCCGCTTTCGCCAACTCCCACATTCAAATCGATTTCCATCTGAACGCGCCGCGCACCTGATCGCCCAGTTGACAGCGCGTGATCTCCGCGCCCTCGGCATCACCTGCAATTGCGCACCTGTGCTGGATATCCCAGCCCCCGATAGCCACGACATCATCGGCGATCGCGCCTACGACACCACCGTTGCTGGCGTCGTCCGCCTCGGCCGCGCCGTGATCGACGGCTATGTTGCCAGCGGCGTTGTCCCAGTCGTTAAACACATTCCCGGCCACGGCCGCGCCACCGCTGACAGCCACCTGACTTTACCCGTCGTCGCGACCTCACGCGCTGATTTGAACACGACCGATTTCGCCCCCTTCAAAGCTCTGGCCGACGCCCCCGCCGCCATGACCGCCCATGTGGTGTTTTCGGCCATCGATGCAACCGAACCCGCCTCGACATCGGCAGTGGTGCATCGCGACATTATCCGCGGCCACATCGGTTTTGACGGCCTGCTGATGTCCGACGACCTGTCGATGAAGGCGCTCAGTCACCCCTCATTCCGCGTCCGGACCGAAGCGGTCTTGGCAGCCGGCTCTGATATCGCCTTGCACTGCAACGGTGACCTCACCGAAATGGAACGGGTTGCGGCCGGCAGCCGCGTTCTGGAGGGCGTGGCCCGCGCTCGGTTCGACCGCGCCGTGGCCATCACCCGCGCTCCGCAACACCTCGACATCGCTGAAGCCGAAGCCTGCCTTGCCGAAGTCCTCTCAGTCAGTGTCTAATCATCGCATGTCCGTCACGCCTGACCCACAACCCGACTTCAACCCGGATCTCTGGGCCGCGCCCTCTGGTGATGATGCGCCACGGGCCGAAGCCGCGCTGGTCATCAACGCCGGCGCATTTGAAGGCCCGCTGGACCTTCTGCTGGCTCTGGCACGGACCCAGAAAGTTGATCTGCGCCACGTCTCGATGACCGCCCTTGCGGATCAATATCTGAGCTATATTCGTGGCGCTAAAAACCTGCGCCTGGAAATCGCTGGCGACTATCTGATCATGGCTGCCTGGCTGGCGTATCTGAAGTCACGTCTGCTGATCCCGAAAGCCGTTATCGAAGACAACACGCCGACGGGTGAGGAACTAGCAGCCCGCCTGCATTTCCGACTGCGTCGCCTCGAGGCCATGCGACAGGCGGCTGCCCAGTTGATGACTCGCAAACGGCTCGGCCTCGACATCTTCCCGCGCGGCATGCCCGAGGGTGTCAAGACCTACCGCGAGCGCGCGTATACAGCCGAGATCTATGATCTATTGAAAGCCTATACCGAGCAGCGCTCGCGGACCGTCGTCAAGCGCGCCCACATCGTCAAAAGGCGCCAGACCTGGTCGATCGAGGACGCCCGCAAGCATCTCCATCGGCTCGTTGGCTCGTCGGCCGGCGAGTGGCTGCAACTAGACTTGTTTCTTGATCAATACCTGGCCGCGCCCGAGCAATCGCGTACGGCCCGTGCCGCCTCCTTTGGCGCGACTTTAGAAATGGCCCGCGATGGCCTTGTCGATCTCCAACAAGCCGAGCCTTATGCCCCTATCTACCTACGCAAGCGCACCACCGACAAAGCTTGGGGCGGGACATAGGCGCGGGTGGATCACAACGCGCACCGATTGCGCCACACGCCGTCGCCTATTTGCCACTTCACACTGCCACCGTTTCGTGTCAACTTTGGCCCAGTCGTAACAACGGAGAGGAGGTGATCACATGTCTAGTGGGAACTTAATGTCGGCCCAACCGAAGGCTCTCTGGATGTTGGATCTGGCCTCGCACCTCGACTGAGGGCGGGCCTGTCGACCAGAATTCAGATGACGCGGCGGTGACGCCGGCCAGTCTCACGGGGCTGCATCAGCGATGATGCAGCCCTTTGTCGTCGGTGCGACCGTCGGTGCCCACGAGTGGTTGGCAGTGCGTTTTCCTGGACCGATCAGCGGTTCCGACTCCGACCAGTTGACGCCTGCCTGTGAAACAGCGCACGAAGACGCTTTCCATAGCCCACACGAGGCCCAGATGATCCCCACTCCGTTCCCTTTGGCGCGTCCTGAGGACGTCGGCCTCTCATCCACACGACTGGCTCGGATTGGCGCGGCCTTGGACACCGAAGTGGCGTCGGGTCGGATTCCCGGCGCCGTCGTCGGCGTCATGCGTGGTGGAAAGCTGGCTCATTTCATCGCAGCCGGTTACCGTGACGCCGCCACCAAGGCGCCAATGACGACCGATACCTTGTTTTCAATCGCCTCGATGACCAAGCCGATGACCTCCGCCGCGATGATGATGTTGGTCGAAGAAGGTCGCGTGCTGCTGGCCGATCCGATCTCCACGTACTTGCCGGAACTAAAAAATCCGAAAGTTGCGACCTCACTCACAACCGACAAACTGGAAACTCGGGCCGCTCAGCGCGAACCAACGGTGCAGGATCTCCTTCGACACACCTCCGGCATCACTTACGCCGATCGGGGCTCGAGTGCGGCGCACAAGACCCAGCCGGGCGGTGGCATCAAAAGCATGATCGGCAGATCCAAGGCCGACACCTTGGCTCAATTGGCCTCGTGCGCCCTGTTATTCGACCCCGGCACTCAGTGGGAGTACGGCTTCTCCACAGACGTGCTCGGCTTCATCGTTGAAGCGGTCAGCGGTCAAACCCTGGGGGACTTCTTACGGGATCGCCTTTGGCAACCGCTCGGCATGGCCGACACAGCCTTCAATCTGGCCCCTGAAAACGCCGCCCGCTACGCCCACGCGCTTGCGCTCGATCCTTTGACAGGCGGCAAACAATCGATCCACCACGCACATCCCCATGAACCCCAATGGGACTCCGGCGGCGGCGGCGGGTTGTCGTCGGCGACGGACTATCTCCGCTTCGCCGATATGCTGCGCGCGGGCGGAAAAGCTGCCGGTAAACAACTGCTCGGCCGCGGCACGGTCAAACTCATGACCTCAGATCACCTGCCCGCAGGCCTCGGCGCCCGCATCGCCGACAGCATGGACCCGGCAGCGTCGGGATATGGTTTCGGGCTTGGCTTTGCTGTGCGCCAGAGCAACGGCATCGCAGCCATGGCAGGATCGCAAGGTGATTACTACTGGTCTGGCGTGTACGGTACATATTTCTGGGTCGATCCCGCCGAAGACATCGTCTGTGTGTTCATGGCCGCAGCCCCAGGCTTGATGCGCCTGCGCTACCGTCAGATGATGCGCAACCTCGTGTATCAGGCGTTGCTTTAAGCGACCTCAATATAACCATTGCATCGGCAGGCGAGCAGCAAATGCGGCGCCTGAGATAATCACGCCTGGATGTTCAACCGTGGCAACCACACCGCGCAGCCCACCTGCGTGCTTCGGAAACCCCAATTCGAGATCCGGGCGATCTGGAAAGTGCCGAGCGATGGCAGCGCCAGAAAGTCGACAGGGAGCATTCTGATCCGTCACGATCAGGATCGCTTTGCTCGCAAATGCCAGATGCGTACCGCGCGGCAGATACGACACGTGGGGGATGCCTGACACAACCACGTTTGCGCCAATCCAGCATGGGTCCAGCGCCGGGATCTCCAGCCGCCTGGCGATCTCGGCCAGTTCCTCGGCCGACACGATCGAAAGCTGGCGCTCATTTCGAACAATGGTACCACGCGGCAGATACGGCACGCGGGCATCCGCCTTGCGGCTCCAGCCTCGATGGCGATTGCCGGTGATGCCTTCCAGATCGAGCACCAATTCAGCCGTCGGCCCAGTTTGAAAACCAAGACGGCCCTTTGCAGCCGTCGTCAGGACGGCTGCCACACGCCCAGTCAGTTTGCGGGGACCTACAATGTCTGGTGCGTCAGTCACAGTGTCGCTCACCATCTCCCGCGGCCAATCCGTCGGCAGCCTTGACGCTTAGCCGTCTACGCGGTCAAACGCACGAGGAAACCGCAAATGAGAAGGGCCGAAGCATGAGCTGGACCATGGGCATCGCTTTGTACTACATTATCTGGTGGACCATGCTGTTTGCCGTACTGCCGTTTGGCGTGCACACCCAAGGCGACGCGGGCGAACGCGTGCTCGGAACCCCGGAAAGTGCCCCCGCCGCACATCGTGCAAAACGAGTCATCTTGATCAACACGATTGTCGCGACCGTCGTTTTTGGGCTCGTCTGGCTCGCCTTGCGCTATCGCTTGATCCCGCTCGATCTGGCAGCGTCACCCAACGGCTGAGGTTTGTCCCCCAGCAGCCCTAAGCCTTGTCGCTAGGCTCTTGTCCAGCCTTCCGCATGCGCTCGCGCAGCACATGGATCGGCTCCTGGCCGAATTGATGATCTTCAGCTTTGTGATGTTCCTTGCGCTTGCGCTTTTTAAAACCCGCCTCAACGTGGTGATGCGCAATAAACGCCTCCAGCACATCCAACACCGCCTCTGGCAAGGCGACTTTGCCGATGACTTCATCACCCAAATGCCCATAGGCCTCGACGTCATGCGGCGATGCCGTGATGATGTGGACATGCACGGGCTCGGTGCCATCCGTCGTCTCAGCTCCTGGCCGGATGACGACGTAGAGACCGGGGTCGGCACTGGTCAGATTGGCAATGTAGCCGGGCGTTTCTTTGCGGTGCAACTCGAGCATCAGTGTCGCGACGTGAAAATGTTCATACCCCGGACGTGTCTCCAGGAGCCGCCATTGCGAGATCGGTTCCGCATCCAGGAATACGGACACTGGCCGCCATATGTGGTCCTGCCACACGCTCGTGACTGCCTCGCGCGCAATCGTCACGCCGAGCGGGATGTTGACGATGTTGTCGAACGGCACAGACATCTGCATCTCCAGATTTCAGACGCAGGGTGGGCGTAGCTTGACCGTTCCGCATTGTCCAGTTGGGCCTGCCGCGCTTGGAACAGCCATGCCGCGCGCGGGGTTGCCGTGTTCCTGCAGGCCACTATAGATATTGGCTGACAAACTCACGAGGGCGCTGTCATGACTGCTCTGCCGACCATTGCCGATATCCGCGCCGCAGCCGAACGCATCGCGAAGTATGCCGTTGTCACGCCGCTGATCGAGCATCCCGCTCTCAATGCGGTCACGGGCGGACGCATCCTGCTGAAAGCTGAAAATCTTCAACGCGTCGGCGCCTTTAAGTTCCGGGGCGCTTACAATGCAGTCGCGCAGATCGATACCAGACAATTTCCTGGCGGTGTCGTCGCCTGCTCATCCGGCAATCACGCACAAGGCGTCGCCCATGCGGCCACGTTGTGCAACATGGCGTCCGTCATTGTCATGCCATCTGATGCACCCGCGCTGAAAATCTCGCGCACGAAAGCCTTCGGCGCTGAGGTCGTCACCTATGATCGCGTCAAGGAAGACCGTGACGTCATCGCCCACAAAATCGCGACCGACCGCAAGATGGCATTCGTGCACCCATTTGACGACTATCGCGTGCTGACCGGCCAGGGCACCGCCGGACTTGAATTGATGGAGCAGGCGAAAGCCCGCGGCTTGACACCCGAGGAAGTTCTGGTGTGTTGCTCCGGCGGCGGCTTCCTCTCGGGCGTCTCGATTGCTGTCAAAGCCGCCAGCCCATCGACCAAAATCATGGTCGTCGAGCCCGTCGGCTTTGACCGCATGGGCCGGTCACTGAGGGCTGGCGAGCGCGTCAAGAACGAACGCTTGTCAGGCTCCATTTGTGATGCTTTGATGTCCGGCGCGACTGGCGTCAAGACCTACGCCATCGCCAAGCAAAATGTTGCCGGCGGTTATGCGATCACTGATGACGAAGCCCGAGCCGCCATGCGTTTCGCATTCACCGAGCTGAAGCTGGTTCTTGAGCCGGGTGGCGCTGCAGCCCTCGCAGCGATCCTAGCCGGCAAAGTCGCAACTCAGGGCCGCAGCATTGCAGCAGTCCTCTCCGGCGGCAATGTCGATCCCGGCATGTTCGCCGAAACCATCACGGCATAGTCCTGAATGCCGATCCGAGTGCCGACGCCAGAACACGGCGCCCAGACAGCTTCACAGACGGCCTCGCCACCACGACGGCCGATCGGGCGAGGGGCCAGTTATTCTTTGCCGCGTTTCTCCAGTTGCTCCCGAAGTGCGCTGAGGGCAGCAAACGGCGAATTCGGGTCTGGACCGCGAGTCGACTTGGTTGGACCGGACGTAAACGTCTGCGGTGCACGTCCACCGGAGCCACCACTGCCGCCTCGACGGTCGCCTCGATCGGCGTTGCGATCCCCACGGAAGCCACCACCGTTCCGATCCCGCGGCGGGCCATCAGATTTGCGCCCATCTTGTGGCGGCCGATTTCCCCGATCGCTATCTGGGCGAGGGCCAGCGTCCCGCCTGTCGCCAGCGGGTCGATCGCCGGGCTTGCGATCTTGCCATGGACGGTTGCGCCCCTGATCACGACGCTCATGATGGCCCGACCCGGCATCGCCTGCAGGCACTGCAGGTGCAGCGGTCACACCATCCACAGCGGCGGTGGCAGCCAATGGCGTAGCAGTCGGTGATGGCGCGTTCGGGCCGCGGTCATTGCGTCGGTTGTCGCGACCGCGGTTGTCGCCGCCGCCCCGGTTATCACCGCCACGGCTACGGTCACGACTGAACGGTTTGCGATCGCCGTTGCCGCCTTCAGACCCACGCTCACGCTGATCCCGCTGACTATGGCGCGGTCCCTGGAAACGCCGCTTCGGCCGCCAGACCTCAAGCATCGGTTCTTCAACCGCAGGTGTCGTCTCGAGCGCAGGTGCCGTCGGGCTATCCGCAGGCGCAGCTGTTGCACCCTCCTCCGCGGCAACTTGGATCGCTTGGCCATCCGACTGTGGCGGAGCTGTCGGCAGCGAGACCGGCAGCGGCTCAGTGACGACGGTGTCAACTGGCGCTGCTAACTCGACCATGGTCGACTCACGAGACGCACCATCCGTCAACTCAGCGCTGTGGAGCCCGCTGTCATCAAGCTCGATATTCGCAGCTTCGTCCGCGACGCCAACTTCCGGCGCGTCGGCCGAACCTGACTTTGTGCCGCCGTCCGCTGCAACCGGCTCAAGCGGCGTAACCGGCAGAGGCGGCGCGGGTGGTGCTGATTTGACAGCTGTCTTGGTTGGCTTCTTTTCACTACGGAAGCCGAGCGTATCCAAAACTTTGGCAAGCTCCACCTGAGAGCACCCCAGAATCGACATCATCTGGGGCGTGACGATAAACCCGCCATCGCCGGTCGAACCATTCGGAGTTTTGGTGCCAAGCT
>JAYSUN010000601.1:0-8416 GCA_043719045.1 Hyphomicrobiaceae bacterium
GCATCCGAGCAGCTTTTGGAAGTCGTCGATCACGGTTGCATGTCCCGCTCAAATCAGATGCGGAGATCATGCTTCAACATCATGGTGGAACAGAGCCAAGGAATTTGGCCGCGCACTCATGGTCGCGTGCCTTTGTTGTTGTCATCTGACCCGAACAAGCGCCAGCGCCGTCGACGCATACCCGTTTTCTCCTCGATCACCCTGACCCAATGCTGATAGGCGCCCCAGAACAGGCCCAGCGGAAGTAAGATCTCCAGACCTGCCAAGAAGGCGACCTGCGGCCAGAACCGCGGTAAGTACGGTAAGATTTCCGGGGTTCCGATCTCGGGGGGGAACTCGTCAAGTGCCGTACCCGTCGGAGATGGCTCGCCAAGCACATCTCGGATCAATTGCGCCTGTGCTTTTACATCGGCCGTGTATCTCGCCGCACCATCGGGATACTTAGATGACGAGATCCCACGTTCCAAACTGCCAAGGAAAACACGCAAAGTGACTGTCGGTGTCGAGACTTCCAAGTTTGCTAGACTATCGCGCGCTCGTGCGTCGATTGCCTGCAAATCTCCTCTCGTGGTGGCCACCCCGTCCCAAGCGGCAAGTCGCTTCCTATAAGCTGCCGTGTGAGCTTCTCCTGCCTTCACGCCCGCGGCACGCGCCTTTGATCCTTTGTCGAATTGCGCCAGAAGTTCATCAGTTGTCTCAACATGGGCAAGCAACGCCCGATGTATGGCGCCATCGCCGTGTGAGCCTGAGTAGCAACCCTTGCGTTCACAGTCGGCTTGCTTTTGAGCCCACGCTTTGAATAACTGGAGTGTCGATACGATTGCCGCTTTGTTGGTTTCCGCGCGCGCGCTCCCCGCAAAGGCCGTCGCAATCTTCTGGCCGTGCTCCGAAAAAATGAGCTTCGTTACGTCGTCTTTCAGCAGCCCTGTGCCGGCATTCGCCGTCAACGCCGCCCCAAACAAAGTGATCGCGAAGAGCGGACCATAAAAGCAGCTGCGATATCCTTCTGCTGCATGTTGGGCCCATTTCTCACAGGCGACGTGGATCAGCGTTGTGTAGGTGAGCCACGCGGCCGAGCCCATCAGGATTATCTTTATTGCACGCTCGCCGCCGCTGCCAGGCATGAGGCTGTTCATGCTGATGGCGCACATAGCACCGGCAATTGCGCCGGATGCGATTTTCACCGAGTGGCTCCAGCTCGGTGGATCGGATAGATCCGGCCGCCAGTGCGGTCCCGTCGGCGGATCGGCGCCGCCCGGCTGAGCTGTTGCAGCTCGCGACCCGATCGGCTCGGCCTTCTGCACATCAAGAAGTGGCATCGACACTTGCAACTGTCCGCCAAATGTCGGGGTCACATAAGTGAGCGTCGATGGCGCGCCCTGTTCAACACGTTGCGGGTGACGGCCCTCGGTCGGCTGCACCGGCTTAGGTAAGGTGGCTTCGGTTCTCAAGATACGGCTCCTCCCTTGCCCGAAACGAGGTTTCGGGACGTTGCAATTGTCTGACGTGCTGCGAGTTATCGGTGACGCGGCGGCGCTACTTCTGCGCCGTAGCTTTCGGAACCTTGCGGGTTGTGTGGCCATGCAGGCGCGCTTGGCATCGCGCCTTTGCGATTGAACGTGACGACGCGCATAATGCCGCGACGTGATCTTCAAATTGTTGGATCACAGTTTCCGCGAGAAGCGCTGTCTCAGCGTGCTCAAGCAGCAGACGCCTGCTGCGTAGGTCCCTTGCCATCTCGCCCACCAATTCCTTGAGGAACTTGGCGCCTTGGACCAGCGCCGACAGGGCCGTCACAAACTCAGGATCGTTGAATGAGGGCACCGCGGGGACAGTCACGCCCGTTCCATGCCTTGGTTTCTGCTTAGGTGCTTTCACGTTACGCGCCCCTACGACTTGCCACAGCGGCGCGGAACCACGCCCCTGGCCCACGAATTGCACACCTCCCTTATGGTGTCAATTGGGTTTAATTGGTCTTATCGTGTAGCCCCGCTAAGGATCTTTAAGGATCTTTAAGGACCTTTAAGGACCTTTAAGGACCTTTAGGGCCCTTTGAGCCCCTTAGAGCTTTATCTGCCTTGTTCAACTTGTTGCGTTCCTTGGGCAGGCGTATGTCGTCTGGTATCTTGCCGGCCTGAAGTGTATCTGTGTACGCATAACTAAGAGAGCGATCTGTCTCAAGAAGACGTTTGTTGGTGGTCACCGGAATAAGGCCGCGATCACGATATTCGCGCCGCATGAACGTCACTAAATCCTCTCCCAAAGGACGCATCTTGTATTGCATTGGATCGTTAGGATTGGTCGCAGCCATGAAGTAGTCCACCAACTCGCGAACACGAGACTCCCCAATATGCGGAGACGTTAATTCAATTAATTCTCTAAATGCGACAGCTTTATCCATATAATTTACGTATGGATGATACGATACATCAGACGGCTGATCAATAACAATTTTGATCGCAAGATGGCGATACGTAGATTCGGCTCTATAGTTTCTATCTCTCATAGGCGGTCCGCCTTCGTAGGCGCAACCCAAATTGGGGTTTGCCGCCGAAGATCAGCGTCTTTAAGGGCGTTGAGCAAGAGCGCGCCGCGCAGCTTCGGGTTCGCGGTCGACGGCTTGTTTATGAATAAGGGATGCGTCATTGCTTCATAGAAGACCGGCTGTACATTTTTGGCTGTCTTTAGCCATCCGTCAAACCTGCTGCGGACTTCCGACAAAAGCGACGCTCGCACACTAAAAATGGGCCCCTCGAGAACCACCCGCTTTGGCGAGATGACCACAGCGGCTAGCTGAACAAGTTGCGCACAGTATTCGGCAATGAAAACCCATTCTCTATGATCGGCATCTATATCTTCGAGTCTTTTGCAGCCCGTACGCGCAAGCACCGCATCAACCTCGATCAGCTGTTCCATGAAGACCGCAAAGTCCGGCCCAGCCTTGACGAATTGCTGCCAACCATAGAAGTCGTTGCGTACGATTTGTGCGGCAGCGTAACCGGCTTCACTGTGCATCGTTCCGATCCAAGGTCGACCACCGCTGGCAAAACTCCCGCCGACACCTTCTGCAACGGTTGCGCAATAAACAATATCGCCCGGAACAATGGGGTCCTCTGTCAACGTTAGATCCAGGCTTTCCGCAATGGCGCCACATGACACGTCGGTGTGAACACGGACGTTGTTGCATGAGCTGCCGGATTCGTTCAGTGCGGCAATCGTGGTGTCGTAAACGCGCAGGCTTCGCAGGTTCGGATGTCGTGTGTGCTTCCACAGTACCCCATAATTGCTCTCAGAGGAGTTATCACGCGCGTCGATGTCAACGCTTACCAACGGTCCATAGCTGGCTACGCCGACACCACGCACTTCCGGACAGACTGACACGAGATGGGCTACCGCCCGGCGCAACTGCCGTTCCGTTGCGGCAACATCGTCAGAATAGGCATCAAGTCGGTACACTGTATCGCTCATCCGAGGGACGGCATGCATGCGCAACGGCGGTTCGGCCTCGCGTCCCTTAGTCGAGCGAACTTCGCCAAACGTCACGGCGATCCTGCTCGCCTCGATGAGTATCCCGGCATAGAAGCCGTCTGCCGCGTCTTTCACGTCGCCATCTCCATTTGCCAAAAGCCGTCCATGCCACTTACCGAGGCCGACACTGCCCGTTTGACCCGCGTGGGGCGTCCAGAGGCTTCGCTCTCTACCGTCACGCTAGTATGATGGACTGACTCGCAGATACCAATCCATACATGCGCTTCGCCATACGATCGACAGCCGTCTGCGTGAGGGGAGAGCGTCCGAACACGCCCACTCTCGCCCTGATATTGCAGGCCCAGGCGTAGTGCACATGTGGGCGGGTGCTACAACGGCCATTTCTCAGGTCGACCTCGCAACGTCACTCTCAGTTGGTCTGCGGGAAGCGGTTGGTTGGAAATCTTGGCACGTTCGACAACTCCTTTCGTTGAACCTGTCCCTTTGAGACCCCCGCAGCGGAGTGAGGGGCCGTCAAAGGGACAGGCTCAGAAACAAAAGGAGAAAAAAACACATGTCGAACAAGAAACCCATCTTCCGCGTCACCTTCTGCCCGCACGACGGCAAAGACGACCAGGGCCGCGACAAGCTCAGCAAGCGCAGCGTCGAAATCGGCGCTGTATGGGCAACCTCGTCTGGTAAATCCAACATCCTACGGCTCAACCTGATCCCCGAGAACCTCAAAGCCGGTGCGATCTTCCTCAATCCTATCACAGCCAAAGAAAAGGGGTTCGCCTGATGCCCCTCGATCACATCTCAACCGATCTCCGCTCGCCCTCTCGGGCGGGCGGTAGCCCCTTCCGGGCGGATAACGAATACTATCCGACACCGCCTGAGGCAACACGCGCCCTGCTTTCCGTTGAGACCTTCGACGCCGGAATCTGGGAGCCCGCATGTGGCCAGGGCTGGATGGCGAAAATTCTCGAATCCGCCGGCCACGACGTGGTGGCAACGGACAAGTACGACTACGGATATGGTCGCACGGGAATCGACTTCCTCACGACGGTGTTCCCGCGTTCAAAGCACATTGTGACCAATCCGCCTTACGGGTTTGGGCTGGCCGATGCGTTCGTACGCAAGGCGCTCGCCATGACGGCGATCACCGGCGGCAAAGTCGCGATGCTACTCAACATCGCCAGCCTCTGTCATCCGGATCGACACGACAGCTTCGTCAAGCGACCACCGGCACGCGTGTACGCCCTCGATCGGGCCGTTTGTTATCCGAACGGTCAGAAATCGCAGGCGACGCGTCACACCTATGATCATCGATACGCATGGCTCGTTTTTGAGCCCGCGTCGGATCACCCCGTATCCACACACTTGCAGTGGATCTCGACGGCACCGTTCACCGATGCCGCTATTCGTCAACGCAACAAACAAACTGAAAGGACTATTTCATGACCCATTGTGACCCCCTCGATGAAAGCATCGCCGCCAATGTGGTGCTGCTCGATCACCGCCTGCGCTGCGCCGCCGACACGGCACGCGAGGCACTGCTGTCGCTCGAAGCCGACAATCGGAACACCTGCATCGGCACGTTGCTGCCCTTGGCCGACGAGATGAAACTCGCCTCCGCCCTGCTGGAGACGATCTTCACCCTGCACCGCTTGCCGACCATGAGACTGAGAGGTGCCCATGAGTAAAGCGCTCAACACCTATCGTGTGCTCTACGCCGCGACACTCGGCGAATGGTATGAAATTGATGCCATCGATGCCGATGATGCGGAAGAACGCGCCTGCACTGAAGGCCGACACGTCGATCGCGACGGCCGTCCTTGTGATCGCGGTGAATGCCACGACATCGTTCCCGTCCAAGTGATCACCATTGCCGACACGCCGATGGCAAGGTTCGAAGCGTACCTCCGTCGCGAAGGTGATTATCATCTGCGCAGCGACATCAGCGTGCATTACCGTCCCGGACTCGGCTTCTGGGACAACTATAAAGGCGAGTACAGCCGTGACTATGCAACGCTCGCTGCATTCATGGCCGATCGAGATTGGGACGTCCCGGAAGAATTCCATGACGTGCCGAAAGGAGGTGCCGCATGAGCACCTTGCGCGACATTTACGAGATGGCCTGCCCCAAGTGCGGGAACGACGAAGAACTGGTCGTGCTGATCGAGGCCGAGGCGACCCTTAAGGTCGAGGGCACCGATGCCGACGGACACCACGAGTGGGACGGCGACAGTCATTGCTGCTGTCCCGTCTGCCGCTTTTCCGGGTTCGTGGCGGACTTCACGATCGACGACGAAGAAACGGAAGGTGCGTCATGTTCGTGATGCCCCCTGCCCGTCACTATCGACGCCCGCGCGCGTGGGAAACCTTCGAACGGCTGTTCGAACCTATCTTGCGTGACGATGATACCGTGCTGTGGGAACGGTGGGATCTTCCCGCCGATCACGATCCTCGTCATGTCTGGACAGTGCTCGATTGCGACGGCCGGCTGTTCCTGACGCCGGGGTTTCGCTTCGTCAATCGGATTGCTTACGTGATCTGCCGCAACGCCTGGGGCGGCGATGCGAGCTCGCATCCCGACTATCGCTACTGATCGTCACCGGTCTCGCGCCACGTGTGTGGGGCCGGTTGTCATTTTCCACCGGTCCTTCGAGGCCGCCCGATGAGCCCCCTCCCTTTGGTGAGGGGCAGTCATCGGGACGGCCCACCAACGAAAGGATCAATCATGGGTATGGATATTTACGGCAAGAACGGCGACTACTTCCGACGCAACGTGTGGAGCTGGCATCCGCTCGCGGACCTCTGCGAGTGGTTCGCTCAAGACATCTTCGACAAGTGCCAGCGTTGGCACAGCAATGACGGCGGTGGCCTCGACGGTGATGATGCCCGCGCTCTGGCTGACGCGCTCGACACGGCGCTCCGTCATGGCCGTGTTACCGCCTACATTGCCGAACGCAATGCGGCGTTGGCCGCCCTGCCCGATCAATCGTGTTCGACATGCGCCGGCAGTGGCATCCGCACCGATGCCATTGGCGTCGACCAGGGCATGATCACCCGCGTTGTGGAGCAAGACGGCCATCCCCGTCATGGCCAAACCGGTTGGTGCAACGGCTGCGACGGTGTCGGCCACGCCCGCCCGACCGCCACTTGGTACGCGGTCACCGTCGACGACGTCAGCGAGTTCGTAGAGTTTCTGCGCGATTGCGACGGGTTCGAAATCTGGTGACGCACGAACGATTCTCGGGTCCATGGCGGGATAAAATCTGCCCATTGGATTGACCACCTCTGTGCAGCGCCAAACGCGCGCCAGCCTCCTCCTCGCGCCTATCGCGGGCGGACCGACCACGCGTGCGCGTTGGTTCAAGCGTTGCGAGAACACCAGAGCGCCCCACGGCGGCGAAGCCGCCGGGCGCACTAGGCGTTTCGGCCGCTTGAGCCTCGGTCCTCAAGCCCCGCGATGGATGGGGCGCATCGGCTGGACGCGTGTCCGGCTCAACACTCAAAAGAGGAGATCCATCCATGACCGTTCACACCCGCCCCACCCTGAAAATCTTCGACGTCTCATTGACCGCACTCGATGCCTGCGATGCACGCGTTCATGCCCGCACCCCCGCCGACGCGAAACGCATCGCTGCGCGCTCCTGGCTCGACGGTGACGACATCACGGCATTCATGGCCGACGATGACGCCTGGGACATTCGCGAGCTGATCCCAAGCCTCGCATGAGCCAAGCAGTCCTCTGCGCGCTTGCTCGGATTGCCCTACGGGTGTCCAAGCAGGCGTGCAGGCGCCGCCTCGCGTCGTGCTAGGATGCACCTAGCATCGGCCTATCTGAAATCTGAGCATTGCTGGGTAGATCTGTCCGAAGCGCGATGCCGACATAGCCGTCGCGCGTGCGTCCGATGCCAACATCGTTCGCGAGCGCGGCGAACAGATGGTCGAAGGCCTGGGCCTCGAGAGGCGGCTTTTGCTGGGTCGCACACCATGCGCGATAGTCGGCGAGGAGCACGGTTGTGGTCACGACGCCTGACCGGCGCGCTGTCAGGCGCGCCAGTGCGAAGCGTTCGATGTCGTGGTCGATTGTTCGCGCAATTGGCTGCTGTGGCGGCTGGCGGGACAACGCAATCGTGGTCGCCAACCTTGCCGTCGAGGGTGTCGGCAGGCTGTGGTGGAGCGCGAGGTAGAGCCCGAAGCCACTGCCGATCTCCACGAACAGAGCCATGCCGACGGACAACACTGCCCGCACGACACTCATGTCCTGCCCCGTCAGCACCGACAAGATCCTCACTTGAGGTTCCGGTTCCTGGCCAGCACCCTCGGCTCTGAGGTTCATGATCTCTACGTTGAGACGTCGAAGCTCGGCATCCAGACGGGCTGCAGTTTCGGCAGTGGCGTGTTCACCCAACAATCGATGCACCTCAACGCAGAAGCTGCGCGACGCCGCGAGCGTCACGTCCGCGCAATCCTTCGTTGTTACCCAGCGGCGATCGAGTTTCAGTTGCGCCACGTCGGCCTCGATCTGTCCGACGGGTCTTGTCACCGGCAGCGACGCGCGTTGTGTCTCGGCCCGTCCGTGCTCGGAGCTGGCGGCGGACAACGCCTTGTTGAGGCGATCACGACCATGGGCCGTGCCGCCGCGCATGTCGGCCGCGAAACCGAGTGCCGCGATCAGCGACACGATGGTCAGGAACGCGAACACCGGCGTGGCGATAACGACGAACAGTCGCTTGCCGTTGCGCACGGCTGCGACCAGGAACACCGGCAGGCAAGCCTTGATCAAATCGCCAGCCACTGCCGCTGTGCCCATCATCAGGGCCTCGGTGGGCGTGCGGGCAAGCGACGCCATGAACAGGTAGTTGAGCGCCGCCGACACGCCGATCAGCACGAGGGCACCCATGACGGCCGCCACGGTCAGCAGGGTCTTCATGGCGAA
>JAYSUN010000602.1:0-3005 GCA_043719045.1 Hyphomicrobiaceae bacterium
CTTCAATACCCGCGCGCTCAGTTAGAAAAGCACCACCAGTCAGCATTGCAACCGGGATCAAGCCCCACATCCAACGCCACGGATTACATCTCATCGTCCGTCACTCTCCCACCACTAAAGAAACCTGTCGAACGCTCGCGCGCAGCCCGCCCGCCTCTTGCCCGGGATCGCTCGACCAGCCTGAAACAGACCACGGCCCACGCGTCAACCCGGCAATTCGGCTAGCTGTCAGCCAGCACAGACAGATATCCCGTCCCCGTCCCAAGGGGTAGTATAGCCAATGGATTAGGAGTTTCCAAGCGGCGCGACAGCAAGCCTTTCAATCGGCATGCCGATCACCACCGGCAGCCGATTTACAGCCTGCAGTGTAAGCTGGCAAAAACTGCGCGAGGGGTGTACGGTCCCGGTAAAACCCGTCTCAGGCTCTTACAACCAGCGGCTATGGCAAATTCGGAACAATTCCTCGTTGTCGACGATCATCCGCTCTTCCGGGAGGCGCTGCAAAGTGCCATCACGTCGGAGTTTCCCAACGCGCGCATCGTCGAAGCTTCGACGGTTGCGGCAGCGCTGGGTATTCTACAGTCCGGTCAAGAGTTCGACCTCGTATTGCTCGATCTGGCGATGCCCGGTACGCGGGGCTTTGACGGATTGAACGCGCTGCGGGCGCACGATCCCAAACTGCCCATCGTCATTGTTTCGGCGCATGAAGATCCGGGTATCGTTCACGAATCCATGGTGTGCGGCGCCAGTGGCTTTATTACAAAGTCGGTTCGCAAGCGCGAGCTGGCCGACGCTATCCGGGATGTGATCAGCGGGCTCGTCACGCTCCCGCCCGGGTACCAGCCGCCCGATCCATGTGCTGTGACGTCGCCCGGTATCTCTCCTGAAGCGCTGAGCAGTCTGACGCCACAGCAAGCACGTGTCCTGCAAATGCTGCGTCAAGGACTTCTAAATAAGCAAATTGCACATGAATTGAATGTGGGTGAAACGACGATCAAGGCGCATGTCTCTGAGATCTTGCGCAAACTGGGCGTCGCATCGCGTACGCAGGCGGTGATCGAGGCGACTCGCTTGGAAGCAGCTGTGCCCAACGCGTTCGATTTCGTCACCAAGGACCTGCGCGCCACAGCGCGCTGATCCTCGTCACTCATTGGCAGTCCACTGAGGCGCGCCGGCCTGCTTACTGCGGGCCCACGCCAGCTAACGACGTCGGCGGCGCCGACGATGCAGGATCAAGTGAGACCCAGACCTTGGGGTCGATATACGATTGGCGCATCACGAACTGATACCCCGACCGGTTCCAAAGGCGCACATCGTCCACTTTATTGTCGAGAATGTAATCGCCCTGGCTGGTGCGCGCCGTCAATACCGCGTGGCCTTCGCCTTTTTCATCGCGCACGACGGTGAGTAACAGGGCGCTGGATGGCCAGCCATGGCTGATGAGCAATTTTTGTTTCAAGAGCGCGTAGTCTTCACAGTCGCCACGCCGTGTCGGCACCGTCCAATATTCGCTGACGCCGTAAATCTCAGCATCCGTTGCCGGCGCGATCCGGGCGTTGACGTTGCGGTTGATATCGTCGAGTTCGCTCAACGACAGCGGCGTCGGCTGCAAGCGCTGCTCGGCCGTGCCGCTGGAGTTGCAAGCCTCTGGGCTGGCTTCGCAATAGCGCACGAAGCCATATGGCGGCTGAGACGGTCCATACATGCGCATGAACGCCGTGTAAAAGCCCGCAGCGTTGACCGCTGTCGGCTCACCCGCATTCGCCTGACTCGCCAGCAGCGCGCTGGCGCAGGCGACAACCCATACTCGAACGAACAACGCGCGCATCACACATTACCCCATACACAAGAACTCAGACTAACGCATAATCCTGGAAGTCTCTTGAAGCGCGCTGAGATCATTTGAAGACAATTTGAGCTATTTTGGGATGACGGGAGACCTATCCCCAGCCTGTCTTGAAATCATTGAACCTCTCATCCAAAATACTTTCGGATGGCTTCCGGTTCCTGGATATCGACGAAGGCCACAGCTATTCCTTGGTCGTGGTGGCGCATGACGCGGCAGCGGAGTCTGCCGAACACGACTTCGCTGCCGATGGCGGGGCGGGCGGATGTCGCAATAGAGGCACCCGACAAAGAAATATCGATGACGCCACATTCGACGCTAATGCCCTCGCCGAGCTTTAGCGTCGACTTCTCGTTTGCCGTACGGATGCGGTCGTGGCGACGGTCGGGAACAGCCTGCAATTCGTGCTTATTTATGAGCCAAGTCAGCTGTGCGGCGATCTTCTCACGCTTATGCTGCGTGACGGTCATGGTGATGGCAAAGCCGCCGTCGAACACCCGTGTTACATCGCCTTCGATGCCGCCGATGTGGTCGAAATAGGCCACGATGTGTTCGCCAACATCGACGACGACCGGAGAGATCATCGATCCGCCGGTGATCGACACGTCCATAAGTTTGCAAGGGTATTCATGGCGCGAGGCGCGCATGAAGCGCCCAAGCAGCACCAGGGGCACGCGTTTGTCGGCACGCCGGTCGGCGCTGATGCGGGCCGCCGCTTGCGCTTGCACCGACGGAAGCTGGTATCCACTCGACATCGGGTCCGCCCAAATTAGATTAAGCTTTCTCAAAGCTTAAGCGGTCAAGGCCGGGACATCGTCCGCCCGGCGCCTCAACAGCCTAGCGAGCAGTATGGCGGGCGGACATTAATGGAGCCTAAATTTGCCTTTCAATTTGGGACAAAATTGATCGAGCGCGGATAGCTCGCTTTCAAAGCCTCAGTGGGTGTCTTCGCTCAGCGGCTTTGATAGTCCGCCATCGTAAACCCTGAACTGGCGGCGATCCTGGCGCACGATGCGGGCATTACGGATGTGGGGCAGAAACGGGCTTTGCCGGTCTGGGTCCATATGGCGGGGTTGAGCCTGGCTCGAAGATTCCTCGACAGCCGGCGTTGGCATGGCCGGGCCATCGGGCCAGACTAATGCGCTCCCGGCCAGCCGCT
>JAYSUN010000603.1:0-3000 GCA_043719045.1 Hyphomicrobiaceae bacterium
CAATCCGCAGCGGCGTCGCCAACATGGCAGTGTTAGTCGTCCTCAGCGTCGGCACCGGATATCTGTTCAGCGTTGGCTCTACCTTTATTTATGGTGGCCAGCAGTTCTATGAGGCTTCGGCTATCCTGTTGGTGTTCATTCTGCTCGGGCACTGGCTTGAAATGCGTGCGAGGGCCGGCGCGTCGGCAGCTATCCGCGCTCTGATGGATCTGGCTCCACCCAAAGCCACTGTGCTGCGTAATGGCATAGAGATTGAAGTACCAACTGCCGAGATCATGTCCGGCGATATTGTCGTAATCAGGCCCGGAAACAAAATTCCCGTTGACGGCACCGTGCTTGAGGGCGAATCCCAGGTCGACCAATCGATGCTGACGGGTGAATCGATGCCGGTGACCAAGCAGGTCGGTGACACGGTGATCGGTGCCACCATCAACAAGAGCGGCACATTCCAGTACCGGGCAACCAAGGTCGGCGCGGACACCGCGCTGGCCCAGATCGTCAAGATGGTTCAGGAGGCACAGAACTCGAAAGCGCCGTCGCAGTTGCTGGCAGATCGCGCGGCGCAGTGGCTGGTTCTGGCCGCCGTCGTCACCGGACTCCTCACCTTTGCGGTTTGGTATTGGTGGATCGGCGAGACCCTGTTGTTCGCGCTCAGTCTGACAATCACAGTTTTTGTCATCGCCTGCCCCGATGCGCTTGGACTGGCGACGCCTATGGCGATCATGGTGGGAACTGGCCTTGGCGCGCAAAACGGAATCCTGTTCAAGAACGCATCGGCGCTGGAGGACTCGACCAAGCTCAACGTTATCATCTTCGACAAGACGGGCACGCTGACCATGGGCCAGCCGGAAGTGGTGGAATTGGTTCTAGCGGCCGGCGCCACCGAGAACGAACTCTTGGCCGCAGCCGCATCGGTGGATGCGGGGTCAGACCATCCTCTGGCGCAAGCCATTCTGCGCCGCGCCGCCGGCACTAAAGTGACGAAGGCGACAGCATTCAAGAATCATGAAGGCAAAGGTGCTGAAGCCAGCATCGGGGGCAAAACGGCATTGCTCGGCAACAAGCGTTTGATGACTGAGAACGGAATTGACCTCGGCAAGCTTGGCGCAAAATCCGCCGAATTGCAGGGTGCTGGACGCTCCGTCGTTCACCTTGCGGTGGATGGTAAGCTTTTGGGATTGATCGCCATCGCCGATGCGATCAGGCCTTCCGCAGTGGAGGCTGTCAAAGCGTTGCGCGGTCGCGGCGTCGAGGTCATCATGCTGAGTGGAGACAATCAGGCCACGGCTGAACGCATCGCCAAAAGCGTCGGGATTGACAGGGTCTTTGCTGATGTGTTGCCCGGGGACAAGGCGAGCAAGGTCAAAGAGCTCCAGGGGCAAGGCAAAAAAGTCGGCATGGTGGGCGATGGCGTCAACGACGCTCCGGCTTTAACTCAGGCCGACGTCGGCTTCGCCATTGGCGCAGGCACCGATGTGGCGATGGAGAGCGCCGACATCGTGCTGATGAAAAGTGACCCATTCGACGTGGTCGGTGCCGTCGAGCTCTCCCGCGCGACGCTGCGCAAGATGCATCAAAACCTGTACTGGGCCGTCGGCTACAATGTCATCGCGTTTCCACTGGCAGCAGGCGTGCTATATCCATTTCTGCTCAGTCCGACCGTCGCGGCGATTGCGATGTCCGGCAGCTCTGCGCTTGTCGCCATCAATGCGCTAATGCTGAAGCGGACCAAACTGACAGGTATCCGTAGCCCGACCGCCAAAACACCAGCCCCGGCCCCCGCGGTGAAACCCACGATGGCGGCAGCATGATCAGCCATCCGGTGCCCACTGGCGTTCCAGCGAGCACAATGTTCGTGCTCATGTTGGCAGTATTCACGGTGTCGATGGGATACGGGATCTTATTGCCGCTGCTCCCGTATGTGATCGAGCGGTTGCTCGGCGCGAGTTCAGATGCAACTCAGGTTTCCCGTGCCACCGGCTTCCTGACCGGACTTTACACGCTGTCGCTATTTCTGTTTGCCCCAGTCTGGGGACGTCTGTCCGACCGGTTTGGCCGTCGAACCATCCTCATGATAGGGTTGATCGGGTTCAGCGTGACAATGTTGACTTTCGCGTTCATCGAGAACATCCCCGCAGTTTACGCCGAGCGCCTGTGTGCGGCGAATACGGATGTGCGCAGATAGCAAGTGATGACAACAATTTCAAACATCCGCGTCTTCGGTGCTGGTGCAAAGAAAGCAAATTGAACCATGAACACTAATTTTGAGAGTCTGAGCCCTGAGATGCTGCGGAAGGTGAATGCCTACTGGCGGGCCGCGAATTATCTCTCTGTCGGCCAGATCTACCTTTACGATAATCCGCTACTCAAACGGCCGCTCACGTTGGCGCACGTCAAGCCTCGCCTACTCGGCCATTGGGGCACGACACCGGGGCTCAACTTCATCTATGTCCATCTGAACCGTGTCATCAAAGAATTCGACCTGAATATGATCAATATCACCGGACCGGGTCATGGAGGGCCGGGGCTGGTCGCAAACGCTTATTTGGAGGGAACCTACAGCGAGGTGTACCCCAGGATTTCGCAGGACGAGGCTGGCATGAAGCAACTGTTCAAACAGTTTTCATTTCCCAGCGGCATCCCGAGCCACGTCGCACCCGAGACGCCAGGTTCGATTCACGAGGGCGGCGAGTTGGGCTACGCGCTGTCTCATGCCTATGGCGCTGCGTTCGACAATCCCAGCCTTATCGTCGCTTGCGTTGTCGGTGATGGCGAAGCCGAAACTGGTGCGCTAGCGACGAGCTGGCATTCCAACAAGTTTCTCAATCCGGTGCATGATGGCGCAGTGTTGCCCATCCTGCATTTGAACGGCTACAAAATCGCCGGGCCGACGGTGTTGGCGCGCCTCCCCCGCGATGAGTTGGAATCCCTGTTCCGCGGCTACGGTTATACGCCGCATTTCGTAGAGGGCAGCGACCCCATGGCGATGCACCAGGCGAT
>JAYSUN010000604.1:0-8393 GCA_043719045.1 Hyphomicrobiaceae bacterium
TCGTGACTGCAGACACACGACGGCGACCGTGCGCGGCGACGATCTGACCCCGTACCACTTCGGCGTCGATGGTTTGCCGCACGCGCGACGTCGCAGGCCGCGGATCGATGATCGTGACATCAGCACCCGCTGCGCGCAAGCGTTGCGCGACGCCTAAGCCTGAGTCTGTGTTTGCGAAGATAACAGCCTTGTGACCGCACAGCACGCCGTAGCGCCCGAGATAGCTGCTGATTGCCGCCGCCTGCATGATACCGGGGCGATCATTGTCGGCAAACGGTATCGCCCGTTCGATGGCACCCGTTGCAATGACGACGCGTTTGGCCCGAACTTTCCAATGCCTAAAATGAAGGCCGCGTTGGTTCGGCGGGTCACGCTCGACAATGGTCAGATAGTTGTGCTCGTGATAACCCCAGACCGTCGCACGAGACAGCAGGCACACCGACTTCATCGCTTGCAGCTCAGACCAAACGCTCGCGACCCAGGCCGTTGCTGGACCAGCGTTCAGTGTCACATCGTCATCCACCAGCCGACCGCCTGGCGACGCTGCGTCGTCAACCAACATAACCTGCAGACCTGCCCGCGCAGCGCTCAGAGCTGCAATGAGCCCGGCCGGGCCGGCCCCGACTACCAAGACATCGGCATGACCATAGCGGCTCTCGCTGACAGGCTGCCAGGCATCAGCAGCTGGGACCCGCCCAAGACCGGCAGCATGTCGAACCAACGGTTCAAACAGGTGCCAACTCGGCCGCATGAAGGTCTTGTAATAGAAGCCGGCCGGCAGGAGCGGCGCAAATACCTGCGCGACGGCCCCGAGATCGAATGCCGCCGATGGCCATGCATTGATGCTGCGATAAACCGCGCCATCTTCGACGGGCGTGGTTGTTGGCGATTGATTGGTGGCGTTACGCGGATGCACGCGTTCGACTAACACGCCTGCGTCTTCATAGGCTGCGCCGACAATGCCGCGCGGCCGATGCAGCTTGAAACTGCGACCAACGATCTGAACGCCATTGGCCAATAAGGCTGAGGCAATGCTGTCACCTGCAAAGCCCGAGACGCTTCTGCCGTCAAAGGTAAACTGCAGGGGTCGCGCCCGATCGATCAGGCCACCGCTCGGCAGGCGCAGGGACGCGGTCATGATGCAGCCTTGCCAAGCAACGTGACGCTCTCGATGCGATGCGTTGTGGTATCGCGCCTGACCAACAACCAGCTGCCGCAACCGCGGACGTGCCACCAACGCTCGTTGTGCCAACCGCGCCGGTTTTCGCGGACCACGACATAGTTGGCCCAATCGGCATCACTCAGTGACTGCGGATCCTCAGGTCGCGCCGGATGCGCTTCCCCAGCGCAGACAAACTCGCTGTCCGGGCGTGCCCCACACCAAGGGCAATCGATCAACAACATCCGATGTCCTATCTTTGCGCCACGGTTCCAGCTTCCAGGAGCAACTTCAACCCCGAGAAGCGCTCCAGGCCGAACGCATCTGCCAACGGATGCGGCCGGCCGGTTGCCAGAAGATGCGCAAACGTGAGTCCGCCAACCGGAATGGATTTGAAGCCGCCGTACCAGCCGGTGCTGACATAAAAACCGGGTATCGACGTGGCCGAAATGATCGGGCTGGCGTCGTAGGCAAATTCGATGGCACCGCCCCATTGGCGCAGTAATTTCATCGACTTGAAGCGCGGAAAAATTTCGATGAGTGACGCGACGGTGTCCTCGAATGTCTGAAAGTGGCAGCCCTGACGATACGACGGCATCGGATCGGTGCCTCCGCCAATCACCAGTTCCCCTTTGTCGGACTGCATGACGTAAAGACCGACATCGGGGAAGTTAGCGATCACATCGATCAGCGGCTTCACTGGCTCGGATACGAAGGCCTGCAAATTGCGCGTGACGAGCGGCAGGGACAGGCCAATACGCTCGGCGACGTGACTTGTGTTGCCAGCCGTTGCCAAAGCAACAGTTCTGGCGCGAACGGTGCCCCGCGCGGTCTCGACACCGGCGACGCTGCCATCGGCATTGCGGAGGAAGCCCGTGACCTCGGTTTGCTGGTGGATCTCGACGCCGCGCGAGTCGGCGGCTCGAGCGTAAGCCCAGGCGACGGCGTCATGACGTGCCATCGCGGCTTCGGGATGAACCACGCCGGCCAGGGGCGGTAGCCGCACACCTTTGAGATCGCCCATGGCTGGTATCCGGCGGCGCACGTCTTCAAGATCGACAATCTGATAAGCCGAGCCGTGCAGCGCCATAGCCATCGATCGGCGTCTGAGATCGCGTAACTTGCCCCAACTCTGTACAAGATCGACCATGCTACGCTGGCTGAACAGAATGTTGTAGTTCAGGTCCCGCGACATCGCCTCATAAAGCTTGACCGAAACATCGTGGAACCGGATCGACACGTCGCGCAGATAATTGGAGCGAATCGTGTGCGTGTTGCGGGCTGTGTTGCCGCCGCCAAGCCAGCCCTTTTCAATCACTGCAACATTGGTAATGCCGTGCTTGGCGGCAAGATGGTACGCGGTCGACAAGCCGTGTCCGCCGGCACCGACTATGACGACGTCATAGGCACCCTTCAACGGCGGCGCCCGCCATGCGCGTTCCCAGCCTTCATGATGGCTGATGGCATTGCGCGCCAGACTAAAGAACGAGTACTTCTGCATGCCTCGCCCAGTCCCGCCATCAGCTGTATTGCATGCAACATCATAATCGTGAATTGTCCACGCATGCAATGGGGCTGCCGGGAATGCCGATTTGGAAAGCTGATTTTGGATGGGCGTGCCTGAGCCGGATACCGCGACACGCAATGGTGCAAATTCGACAGCGCCGTTGAAACGGCAACGTCATAAAAGGCCACGGCCGATCCCTTGGTTTCGCTCGACCTGGTTCGAGATCGTGCAGTTTCTCGCCGTGTCGGCGGTGCTCCTGTGGCTGACGCTACGCGGCGCCCTCAACATGGGTTACGCATGGCAATGGGAGAAGGTGCCGCGTTACCTGTACCGTATCATCGATGGTGAGTTCATTCCGGGGCCATTGCTCAAGGGGCTTGGCGTCACCTTGAACATCAGCTTGATCGCGATGCTGCTGACGATTGGCATCGGCGTTGTGGTCGCGATGCTGCGCCTGTCCCACTCGATCGTTGGTCGCGCAATCGCACGGGTTTACATTGAACTTATTCGAAACACCCCGATTCTGGTTCAGATCCTGATGATCTACTTCATTATTGGCCGGATCTTTGGCATCCCGCGGTTTTGGGCAGGCGTCCTGTGCCTCGCCCTCTATGAAGGGGCATTCGCAGCCGAAATCATCCGCGGCGGCATAAAAGCCGTCCACAAAGGACAAGCCGAAGCTGCGCGCAGTCTCGGCCTCTCGACGAGGGACGTTTATCGTGACGTCATACTCCCGCAAGCACTCCCGCTGATGCTACCGCCGCTCGCAGGTGTCATGGTCAATCTGGTCAAGCATTCAGCGATCGTCAGCGTCATCGCCGTATTTGACCTGACCACCGAAGCCCGGACCATTGTCGCAGATACTTTTCTCGCTTTCGAGATCTGGCTGGTGACCGCGGCGCTGTATTTAATCATTACCATCAGCTTATCCCTTGCAGCCGGTGCCGTAGAACGGCACTATCAAGGCCATCGCCGCAACTGAACAACCGTCCGGTCAACACTGCAGGAGCTGACATGAAGCTGGTCACTCGTTTTCTAGGCATGGCAATCCTCGGACTGGCGATGGCCTTGTCGCCGACGCCATCTGACGCCCAAGGCCCCTTGATCGACAGCATCAAAAAGCGCGGCAAAATGCAAGTTGCGTTCGGCACCTTCCTGCCCTGGGCCATGCGTGACAAGCAGGGTGGCTGGATCGGATTTGAGATCGACGTCTCGACCAAACTCGCGAAGGACATGGGTGTCGAACTCGAACTACTTCCGACCCAGTGGGATGCGATCATTCCGGGCCTCATTGCTGGCAAATATGATTTCATCATTGGCGGCTTGAGCATTACACCCGCCCGCCAGGAGCAGGTCGACTTCACCGCGGGCTATTCGACGTCCGGTCAGGGTGTGGCCGCCAATAAGCAGCTGGCCAGCGGCCTCGCTTGGCCCGACGGCTACAACGATGCCAAAGTCACCTTCACATGTCGGCGCGGCGTACTTGGCTGCAAGCTTGTTGAAGAAAAATGGCCGAAAGCGACCTTGCGCCAGTTTGACGACGATGCCATCGCCTTCCAGGAAGTGATCAATGGCAACGCACACGTTGTTATCTCAAGCGAACCGAAACCGACGTTTTTCACCCTGCAGAACCCTGACAAGCTGTTCCTGCCGAGCAAGGAGAATGTCTCCACAGCCGTTGAAGGCATGGCAGCGAAAAAAGGCAATCCCGAAGCGCTGGCTTTTCTCAACGAGTGGATCGGCAAAAACAAGGATTGGCTCAAAGAGCGCCACACGTATTGGTTCAAGACGCGGGAATGGGCACCAAATGTGCCAGCCAACTGATCGGGTCAGTGCCACAGGCAGGAGGACGCCCAGAGCCGTCTCCCAGTGATCATGCAAGCCAGCGATTATCCTGACCGAACGCCAGACCTGCCGCGACGCCCGCCGCAACGTCGCCAACACCGGCTGACCTGGCTCGATGGCGTGCTTGCACTTGCAGGCATCAGCTTTGTCGCGTTTGTTGCTTGGCGGACCAATTCAGTGCTCGACTATCGTTGGAATTGGAGCACGGTCTGGCCGTTCGTTTTAAAGACTGACCCGACCACAGGTCAGCTGCAAACCAACATCATCGTCCACGGCTTGCTGACAACCCTCCGGCTCGCATTCTGGGGGATTCTGCTGGCTGGAGTGATTGGCACTGTCATGGGCGTGATGCGCACCCATCGGCGTTTGTTGCCGCGGCTCATTGCCGGCGCCTACGTCATGCTCATTCGAAATATCCCGCCGGTCGTTTTTGTCTTTATCTTCGTCTACTTCATCGCCAGCCAAATGCTGCCATCGTTGGGACTTGGCGACCGTGTCCGGGCCATGAGCCCGACTGCGCAATGGTGGCTTTCAATCCTGTTCGGCGATCCAAAGTTGATCGAGAATTTTGTCGTCGGGCTCGTTTGCCTTGCGGTTTTTTCGGGGGCTTACGTAACCGAGATTGTGCGGGCCGGCCTGCAATCGGTGCCCCGCGCCCAGATCGAAGCGGGCGACAGCCTTGGCCTCTCACAACGTGACGTGATGCGCTTCGTCGTCTTCCCGCAGGCGCTCCGCAATGTCTTGCCGCCGCTGGCTGGCCAGTTCATCCAACTGATCAAAGACTCCTCTCTGGTCTCGCTGGTTTCGATCCAGGAGTTATCATTCATGGCGCAGGACGTTCAGGTCGCCACACAACGGGTATTCGAAATTATAATTTTCGCAGCCGTGCTGTATTTCTTCATCTGCTTCGGGCTGTCGCAGGTGTTTGAACGGCTTGAACGGCGCGCAGCCCGAGCACACCGCTGATGGAGCCCGTGAGGTCGATGACAGACCCAGTCATTACGCTGCAGGGCGTCAACAAGTGGTTCGATCAGTTTCACGTGCTGGTCGACATTGATCTCACCGTGCGTCGTAGTGAGAAGGTTGTCATCTGCGGCCCTTCCGGCTCCGGTAAGTCGACGCTGATCCGTTGTCTCAATCGCTTGGAAGACCATGACGAGGGTGAAATCATGATCGATGGCACGCTGCTCGATCATGATACGGCCAATATCGCATCCGTGCGACGCGAAGTCGGCATGGTGTTTCAGCAATTCAATCTGTTTCCGCACTTAACCGCGCTGCAGAACTGTACGTTGGCACAGATGCGTTCCCGCGGCACCTCGTCAGCGGACGCGACGCGGATGGCCATGCAGTATCTGGAGAAAGTTCGCATCCCCGAACAAGCACATAAGTATCCAGCGCAACTCTCAGGCGGCCAGCAGCAGCGCGTCGCCATCGCCCGCTCGCTCTGCATGGAGCCCAAGATCATGCTGTTCGACGAGCCGACCTCGGCGCTGGATCCGGAAATGATCAAGGAGGTGCTGGACGTGATGACGGATCTAGCACAGTCCGGCATGACCATGATTTGCGTCACCCACGAGATGGGTTTTGCGCGCCGCGTCGCCGACACGATGATCTTCATGGACCAGGGTCGCATCGTCGAGCGCGCTTCACCCACCGACTTCTTCAGGGCGCCGCAGTCCGCGCGAACCCAGTTGTTTCTGAGCCAGATCTTGGCACATTGACGTTCGAACAGGACGCGCAAGCCAGGGGCCAAGTGACGCAAAGCTGAAAATCCCATGCACCCAGCTTATTGGATCCAGGCCGCTAGTTTTTGCGACACCGCTGCTCGAAGTCCCGGCGTGTCAGCCCGGTATGGGCGGACCATTCGCGCGCACACTGGACCCGGTTCAAGCGTCCGGGACGGGTTGAGAATGGCCCGACATTCGGCTCGGGTAATCGCGGGAGTGGCGCGGCCGGCGCCGGTGGGCGCGGCAGTGTTGGGGTGCCGATTGCAGCGCCCGGCGTCCCCGGATACATGGGAATCGGCTGTGCCGATGGATCTCGTGGCACACCGTTCGGTGATGGCACATAGCGCCCATCGCGGTCATATTGTGCGGCAACCGGATCAATGCACCCGGCCCAGACAGCGAGCACCGAAAGACCGGCCACCATGGCACACGGCTTCATCATCGCGACTCGATCCTGGATGGAACGTCTGCATCAGGGGACATGATCGACCACTTGAAAGACGCGTCGGTCAACTCCCCGCCGTCGCTAACCTTTGTATTTCCCGGGCTTAGGCTGACCGGCACGTTTGGCGGCCTCCTCTGGATCAATCCAACGCGGGAACACGCCTGAAGGCGCAGGCATTGCCACGCCGGGCGACAGCCGAAACTCAGCACCGAGATGAGCGAAGCTGCGGGCGGACTGAGACACTGCCAAGAGGTCGAGCAGCTTGGCGCTGCTGTGTGGCATGGCGGGCTGACACAGAATTGCAACCTGACGCACGACTTCGGCCGTGACGTACAAGATCGTACCTCGGCGTTCTGGTGTCAGCGCTTTGTCGAATGGTCGTTCTTTGTCGAAGTATTGATTGGCTTCGATCAACACGGTCCAGACCGCATCCAGCCAGACCTTGATGGCCTGGGAATTCATCGCCTCACGCGCCGTGGCGTAGAGTGCATCAGCGGCGGCAAGCATCGCCGTGTCAGCCTCGTTAAAGGCTTCTGGCGTTGGCACAGTTGCACCGGTCTTTGCGATCATTGACAATGAGCGCTGTGCGAGATTGCCGAGATTGTTGGCCAGATCAGCATTCATGCGTGTGATGATGGCTTCGTCCGAGTAGCTGCCATCTTGGCCGAACGCAGTTTCACGCAAGAAGAAATAGCGCACTGCATCGGCGCCGAACGCAGTCACTAAATTGAACGGGTCGATGACGTTGCCGACCGACTTCGACATTTTTTCCCCGCGGTTGTAAAGGAAGCCGTGCGCGTAAACGCGCTTTGGAAGGGCTAAGCCCGCGCTCATCAGGAAGGCCGGCCAATAGACGGCATGGAACCGCACGATATCCTTGCCGATGACGTGGACATCACAGGGCCAGTATTTGGCGCGTGCCGATTTGCCATCACCGTTGAGAATACCTGTGGCGGTGACGTAGTTGTTGAGGGCGTCGACCCAGACGTACATCACATGTTGATCATTGCCGGGGACTTTGATGCCCCAGTCGAGTGAGCCGCGCGAAATCGAGAGATCGTTGAGACCGCCTTTGACGAAGCTGGTAACTTCGTTGCGGCGCTCGGGCGGCAGGATGAATTCCGGGTGCGCCTCATAGTGAGCAAGCAGTTTGTCCTGATACTTTGACAGGCGGAAGAAATAGGTCTCTTCCTCGGTCCACTCGACGGGCGAGCCGAGCGGTTCGCGGCGGACGCCATCCTCGCCTCTGGTGGTTTCGGCTTCATCAAAATAGGCCTCTTGGCGCACCGAATACCAGCCAGCGTATTTGGCCGTGTAGATGTCTCCGGATTTTTCCATCCGACGCCAGAGTTCCTTGCAGGCCTCGTGATGCCGGGCCTCGGTCGTCCGGATGTAGTCGTCATGGCCGGTATTCAGTGCGATCATCAGCTCACGGAAGCGGCCTGAGTTTTTGTCCGCAAGCTGAAGCGGCGTAATGCCCTCCTTGGCCGCCGTCTGCTGCATTTTCAGGCCGTGCTCATCGGTGCCGGTAAGATGGAACACGTCTTTGCCATCCAGGCGTTCGAAGCGGGCGATGGCGTCGGTGACAATGGCCGTATAAGCATGGCCGATATGCGGATCGCCGTTCGGATAGAAGATTGGCGTCGTGATGTAAAAGCGGTCGCTCATGGGGCGGACCTCCGAGATTGGGGCGACGATGGTGGGCGG
>JAYSUN010000605.1:0-8382 GCA_043719045.1 Hyphomicrobiaceae bacterium
CCTTGGTGCCGGCGGACTTCGAGCCGATTATTGCACGCATGAAGGCGCAGGGGATGCTGAAGGCTGATTTCAAAGCCGAGGACTTGATCCTGGCTGACAAGTAACCTGGCCGGTTGAGTGGCGCCGGCGGCACGGGACGATGCGCGAGGGGGATCATGCTTCAGTTGCTAAGATCAGCCTCGGGCGTCCTCGTGCTGCTTGCGGTCTGGCAAGGTGTGACCCTGAGCGGCTTGGTCCCCGTTGCATACTTCCCGCCGCCTGCGGCCGTCGTTGAAGCCTTCGGTGAGTTGATGCGGCGCGGCGAGATCCTGCCGGCCATTGCCATTACATTTGTGCGCGCACTCGCAGGCCTCACCGGCGCGATCGTGCTGGGTCTTGGGGTCGCGGTGTTGGCGGCCCGCTATGCATGGTTTGGCCGTGCCTTTACGCCGATTGCGGATTTGTTCCGCTCGCTGCCGCCCGCAGCGATCACGCCCATCAGCATCTTCTTTTTCGGCTTGGGCGCTAAGCTTTACGCTTTCATCCTGGTGTTCTCCTGTTTCTGGCCGGTGTATTTGAATGCATTTGCCGCATTGAATGCCGTGCCCATGCCACAGCTGGCAACGGCCCGGACATTTGGCTATGGTGGTTGGTCTTGCATCTGGCACGTCCAATTACCTGCAGCATTACCGGATACGTTTATCGGCATTCGGCTCGCAGCGGCCGTGGCCCTGATCGCTGCGATCGTCGCTGAGATGCTGGCTGGCCGTGATGGGCTGGGTTACTTGATGTCCGATGCCGCATTCTCGTTGCGCATTCCCGACACTTTCGTTGGACTGGTCGCGGCGATGGCGTGCGGCATCGTGATGAATCAGATCGTCGTCGTCGCGCGGCGGTGCGTCATCGGTTGGCATGAAACGATGACCGTGCGGAACCGGGAGTGACGGGCGCCATGATCCGGACGCGTTGGGCCAGCATGAGTTGGGATTGGCCACCGATGGCCTTGATAGGACTGCTGGCTCTGGCGTGGGAGGCCTTGCCTCGCCTGACCGGCAGCATCCATTTTCCGCCGTTTTCAGATGTCGTCAACGCGGTCTTGGTCAACGCGCCGGAAATCGCGTGGCATGTGATGCACACGTTACGCCGGGCCGCGAGTGGATTTGCCTTGGCGCTGATCACCATGGTTCCGCTCGGAATCATCATCGGGCGCAGTCGCATTCTGGCGCAGATTGTTGAGCCGGTCATTGATTTGCTGCGGCCGTTGCCACCGATTGCCATCGTGCCTGTTGTGATGCTGTTTGCGGGCATTGGGGATGCTGCCAAAATCAGCGTCATCACTTTTGCCGCTGCATTCCCGATTCTGATTCACGCGATTGACGGCGTGCGGAGTGTGCATCCCATGTATGCATTGGTCGGCCGGGCATTGCGACTGACGCAGACCGAATCCCGTTTCATGATCGATCTGCATGCCGTCCTGCCGGTGATCTTCATGGGCGTTCGGCTGGCCATTGCCAACGCACTGCTGGTCGCCGTCACCTCGGAGATGCTGATGTCGACCGATGGGATCGGGTTGTTTATTCTGCACGCGCAGGAACGGTTTCAGATGGCGAAGGGGATGGCTGGGATTGTGGTCGTGGCGGTGCTCGGGTGGTTGATCAACCGCGCGGTCATTTTGGTCGACCGGAAACTGTTGCACTGGCATCATGCCACAACCGGTGAACGGCGTGTCGCATAGCACCACCGGCCAACGCTTTGATCCAGGTGGCCGAAAAAATATGTGGGCCAATCCGGAGTTCCGGACTGGCCCTGACATGGGTCGGCGGCCATGGTTGCAAGAGCCGTTATTTTCCGGCCATTTGGCCGAAGCGCCGACTGATCTGGCGTTCGAGATCATCGGTCAACACGCCGCCGTGCGCCTCGATGAAGGCGCCGATTTCGTCGCTCTTGTGAGCCTTGTCGCTCGCCACAAACGCCGACTTGATGCGATCGATCAGAGAGGCTTGCTCGGTCGGCCACTCACTCGTGGTCGTGGTCGCGGAGAAAAGTGTCTTCAGCATTGGGGTTGTCCTTTGTGTTCGGCCACGTCTGGGCCTGAATGTATGGTGTGATTTTGATTGCGCGCTGTGCAGCTCACTTGGCGTTGAGGGCCCGGGATGCCGCTTCTGCATGTGGCACCCCACGGGCCCGGAGTGCGTGGTAGCGGTCGTGCGCCGCCATGCCTTCGTTGAGTGCATCGAAGACGTCTTTGACGATAAGGTAGACTTTGCGCATGGCACTGGCGGCATTCACGTCGGATTGGACAGATGGATTCGCGGGCGCTGAGATGGTGGTCATCGGGGTCGTCCTTTGTTTGCTGTCGCCGGTCAGAGGCTGGCTTGAGTGCCGCCATTGCGCACGGCGCGGCGCAGCTGTTCGATATCGGCCAGGCTCCAGCCCAGACGTTTCAACGTTGCATCGTCGTGATGCGCGAGATGGGCATAGACAACACGGCGAGCTCTAAGCTCTTGGCTCGCGATCATCGCGTTGTAGATGCGGGTGAAGAAAGAGGGTTGATCGGACCGGCTCTGTGGCGTGTCGGTTGCGATGGTGGTCGCGGCAAAGGCCGGGGCCATAGCTGAGGTACGCATGATCGGGTCTCCATTCCTATGTTTGGAGCCCTCGAGAGGTCGTTTCCTGAGACAAGTGCCGCTTGCATGAGGCATCGTGTTGCAATGCAATATGGATCTGTCGGGTCGTGTCTACCAGTGTTAATTTTGCAATGCAGCACGGCCCGGATCGCACGCATTATTGTTATGCAAAATATAGGTTTGTCATCGGCATGTTACATATATTGCAGTGCGTCAATTTTATGACGCGCGGAGCTGGGGCAGCTCGAGAACAAAAGTAGCATCGATGGCTGGTAGATTGGACACGCCATGCGAAAGACGGTTGCCAAGGCGGGGTGGTGAGTTACGGTCGATCAATCCCGTTGTTCGCGCTCCAAGGGCCCACTGATGCCGCAAGACATGTTGCCGCCTGCCGCTAAACCCGGCCCACGCATCGGCCATACGGCGTGCCCGCATGATTGCCCGTCGACGTGTGCACTCGATGTTGAGTTGCTCGGTGACAATCGGATTGGCCGCGTTCACGGCGCCAAAGACAATACGTACACGGCGGGCGTCATCTGCGCCAAAGTTGCCCGCTATGCGGAGCGAATTCATCATCCGGATCGGCTGCTGCATCCGCTGCGCAGGAAGGGCCCCAAGGGGTCCAAGCAGTTCGAGCGAGTGAGCTGGGACGCGGCCCTCGATATCACCGCTGAGGCGATGCTCAAGGCCGAGCAGAAGCATGGCGCGGCAGCTGTGTGGCCGTACTACTTCGCAGGCACCATGGGTTTGGTCATGCGTGACGGGATCAACCGGCTGCGCAATGCCAAGAAGTATTCGAATCAATATTCGTCAATCTGCACGACGCTGGCCTGGACCGGCTACATCGCGGGCACGGGCAAACTCGCGGGTCCCGATCCGCGCGAGATGGCCAAATCCGATCTCGTGGTCATCTGGGGCACCAACCCCGTGAACACCCAGGTCAACGTCATGACCCACGCGATCAAAGCCCGCAAACAGCGCGGCGCCAAGATCGTTGCGATCGACATCTATCAGAACGGGACGATGGCGCAGGCCGACCTCGCGTTGTGTCTGAAGCCGGGCACCGATGGCGCGCTGGCGTGCGCTGTGATGCACATTCTGTTTCGGGATGGACTTGCGAACTGGCCTTATCTGGAACAATACACGGATTGTCCGCGCGACCTTGAAGCCCACCTCAAGACGAAGACACCGGAGTGGGCGGCAAGCATTACAGGCCTCACGGTCGGCGAAATTGAGACTTTTGCCCAGATGGTCGGGACGACCCCGCGCACGTACTTCCGGCTGGGTTATGGGTTTTCGCGCTCACGCAACGGCGCCCACAACATGCACGCGGCGTTGTGCATTCCATCGGTCACCGGCGCGTGGCTGCATGAAGGTGGTGGCGGCTTCCACAACAATGGCGCCATCTTCAACTGGAACAAGACCATGATCGAGGGGCTCGACGTCCACGATCCGAGTGTCCGCACCTTGGATATGAGCCGCATCGGCGATGTGTTGACCGGCAACCCGATTGATCTTGGTGGCTATCGTGATGCCAAGGGTGGACCGCCGGTCACTGCACTGTTTATCCAGAACATGAATCCGGTGCAGGTGGCGCCCGAGCAACGTAAAGTCAAAGCTGGTTTCGCGCGCGAGGATTTGTTCGTCTGCACGCACGAACAGTTCATGACGGCGACAGCTGAACTCTCCGACATTGTGTTGCCAGCGACGCAGTTTCTTGAACACGACGATATCTATCAGGGCGGAGGCCATCAGCACATTCTGATGGGACCCCGGCTGTTGGAGCCCGCAGGCGAGACGTGGAGCAATCACAAGGTCATCTGCGCGCTCGCCAAGCGTGTCGGGGCCAAACATCCGGGCTTTGACATGAGTGTCCGTGAGCTGATCGACTGGACGCTGCAGAAATCCGGCTGGGGCAGCATCGAAAATCTCGAAGACAAAAAGTGGCTGGATGTGCAGCCCGACTTTGACACCGCGCACTACACCAAGGGCTTTGCTTATCCCGATGGCAAATTCCGGTTTGCCCCGCCGTGGCCGACCGTGCCCGCGAGCCGCAAGTTTGACTTCGGTCTCGGTGCTGCCATGCCGAAACTACCGGACCATTGGGATGTGACCGAGAACGCGGACGCAGCGCATCCGTTCCGGTTGGCGACATCGCCGTCGCGCAATTACCTGAACTCGTCTTTCAATGAGATGCCGTCGTCCCGCGCAAGGGAAGGTAAGCCGCGGGCAAAGATTCATCCTGACGATATGACCAAGCTCGGCCTGACCGACGGCCAAAAAATCCGCATGGGCAACCCGCGCGGGGAAATCGTCCTGCACGCGGAAACTTTTGCAGGCTTGAAGCGTGGCGTCGTCATCGTCGAGTGTATTCCGCCGAATAGCGACTTCGAGGGCGGCGAGGGGATCAATACGTTGACCTCAGCCGACATCCCCGAGCCCTACGGCGGTGCTGCGTTCCATGACAACAAAGTCTGGATCAGAGCCGGCTGACACGAGAGCGCCGTCCACATCATGTGGCTCATGCAAGCGCACTGGACTCTTTGTTACTGGCATTTTCTTCGGTTGACCGGACTCCACTTGACCGGAAAATGCTCCAGCATGCTGCGGCCCCTCCGCAGTGGTATGAAGGCCCTCCGACATTGACGGGCGGATCGAAGTCGTGTCCGGTTACACAGCCATAACCAAGTCTGAGGGTCCCATGTCGTCCGCAGCTGCGCCGCGCTCATCCTTTGCCGACACGAACTTTGCCGACATGACCGTCAAGGACATCCTCGCCAAGCTTGTCAGTTTCGATACCACGAGCCACAAGACCAACATTCCCTGCGCGGAATGGATCCGGGACTACTTGGCGGCGCATGGTGTCGAGGCTCAAATGCTGCCCGCCGCGGACGGCATTCACGCCAACGTGTTCGCAACCATCGGTACTGCCGCGGGGCCTGGAATTGCGCTGTCCGGCCATATGGACGTGGTGCCTGTGACGGGCCAGCCGTGGACCACAGACCCGTTCGAACTGGTCGAAAAGGACCACCGCTATTACGGTCGCGGGACCACCGACATGAAGGGCTATCTCGCGTGCATGCTGGCGATGGTGCCGGAGCTGAAGAGCAGCCGGCTGACGACCCCCGTGCACCTCGCATTCTCCTACGACGAAGAAGTTGGTTGCACGGGCGTCATCGAGATGATTGCCAAATTCGGTCACAGCCTGCCGAAGCCAGAAATCGTGTTTGTCGGTGAGCCCAGCCGCATGACCGTGGTCGATGCCCACAAAGGCGGTTATCGCTTCGAGACAACGGTGACCGGGAAAGACGCCCATTCATCGAAACCGCAGCTTGGCGTCGGTGCCATTTTTGTCGCGGGTGAACTGATGGCAGAGCTGAAACGCATCGAGGCCCGGTTAATGCCGGTGACACATAACCCGCGCTTTGACCCGCCGCACCTGACCATCACCGTCAGTCACATCGAGGGCGGCGTCGCGCATAACATCATCCCACCGAAGTGTACGTTTGTCTGGGGCGTGCGGGCGATGCCGGGCCATGATGGCAAGTCCGTCGCGGGCGAACTGCAGGCGTTTGCCGAAACCAAGCTGCTGCCGGGCATGCGCGCAGTCCATGCCGATTGCAACATCGAGACGAAACTGCATGGCGGCATTCCGCCATTCTGGTCAGGCGAGGAATCGCCGTCGCGATCCCTGGGCCTGAAGTTGGCCGGCCAGAATGAGACGTACGCGGTGCCTTACGGGACGGAGGCCAGCCATTTCCAGGCGGTCGGGTGCTCGACGGTCATCTGCGGACCCGGTGATATCGATCAGGCGCATCAACCCAACGAATTCATCGACATCGTCGAGCTTGACAATTGCATGGGTTTCCTGCGCCGCCTGCACCGGCAAATCAGCGCTCATACCAGCCCGCAGAAATCTTGACTCTTTCCCCTAGGGGACTGCGGGCTGGTATTCTCTCGACTTGGCGCGCGGCCACCCGGCCAGCCCCGCGCGCGTATTCCAATCCGCATACGTCAGTGGTTGTGCGGATTGGTATTCGCAGACTTGCAACGATCAGCGCTCCATCGAGCATCGGTGTCCCGGAACTTCTGCAGCACCTTCACGCGGTAAAATCGGGGGCAGCGCAACTTGATCAGATGCTGCCTCGAGGGGAATGATCAGGCTCACTTTTGGCCGCCACTGCCACTTTGTCTGCGGCGTTCCCGTGAGTATTCCAGAATTTCTGAAACACCGAAGAGTAGCAAGAGCGTGCCAACAATGACTTGGATCGCTGCCAGGGATCGGCCCATGCTGCTGGCGGGAACGATATCACCGTAGCCCACCGTGCTCAACGTCGTGATGGAAAAGTGCAGCGCCTCCGGAAAGCTCAATGCTCGAGCTGAATTGGCGATGCGGAAGTGATCCTGCAATCCGAGCTTGGACGCAATCGTATAAACCGATGCGAACACGATCACGATCAGCGAGTAAACCGTCAGGAACGCAAACGCCGGCACCAGCAAGTGGGTGACACGTTGAAAGAACTCCTCGAACAGCAGGCCGACATCAACGAGAAAGACAGCCACGTCACGGCTGACCGCCAGAACGATGCCGGCAATCAGGAGCATGGCAACACCGAAGACTTTTTCACCGTTGAGCGCGGCTGGAGCGGCGTGCGAAACTGCAATCACCACGGCTCCAACCAATGCCACCGGCGCCAACCAGAGCAGCGCGTCGCGTAAGCTGCGTTCGCCTCTCAATCCCGGGTCGGTCACGGCGGCCTTGACTGCATCGCGCTGCAACCAACACCCCGCGAGGAATGAGACGACGGGGAGCGCAAAGCCAGCGGAGAGCCCGACCGGCCGGATCTCGACGAACACCTCCTCGACAAAAACCGCAAACACCGACGCGTAGGCGGCGACCAGATTGACAAAGGCGATCCAGAGCAACGGGCTACCTGGAAACATGCGCTGCAGCAGTAAGCCCGGAACCGTTGCGCTGGCGACAATCGCAAAAAAGAGAGCGCTGCCCCAACCTGCAATGGCAGTTGCAACCAGCACGACCAGGGCCAGCGACAGCAGTAATGAGGCCGCGGCGGCGCTGCGCGGCTTATTGGTTTGCATGACCCCACCTCTCGCAGCGCGACCGTTGTCAATCGATTGTTCCATTGCTGACGCCGCGGCATTGATCCGGATCAGGGATCGAACCCGGCGGTCACTCTATGACCGCAGCAGTGCCACAGCCACGGAGACATCATTTGCAGACGCGCTGGATCTTTGCGGCCGGGCTGGCCTTGTATGCCGGCACCGCCAACGCCGACGAACTGGCACAGCGTGGTGAAGCGATCCTCCTTGCCCAATGTGCCAATTGCCACGCCATCGGCAAGGTCGGGCCAAGTCCGCTCGCCAAGGCGCCGGCGTTCCGCGACCTGCACCACAAGTATGATGTCGCGTATCTTGCTGAAGCGCTCGCCGAGGGGATTTCGACTGGGCATCCAGAGATGCCAACTTTCGTTTTCCAGCCACCCGAAATCAACGCGATTATCACTTACCTGAAGAGCCTGGAGCCGGGTGACGATGCTATGAAGCCATAACCGGATTGTGCATTCGCAACGACAAACGCACAGGTATCGCCGGTTTGAAAGTTGGGCGTCCGCGGTGCGCCGACTCTGGCGACGGGCCACTCGTGTGGCGTCGCGCCGTGGTTGATCGGTGTTCCGGTTCGACTGGTCTCAACCAAGGCGCGATGACCGCCACACTCAGCCCATGCTTTTGCTCGTGGCCCTCATGTCGCGCCAAA
>JAYSUN010000606.1:0-2995 GCA_043719045.1 Hyphomicrobiaceae bacterium
GTTCGGCGACGACACCAAGATTGGCAAGACCGAGGCGTTGCCTGTCGCGTTTGAGAAAAAAGCCGATGTGATGGCCCGCTTCGATAAATTGTCCGCAGATGCCAAGGCAGCTCAGGCGGCAATCAAAGATGAGGCCAGCATGAAAGCCGAGTGGGGCAAGATCGGTGCGAATTGTGGCGGCTGTCACAAGGAATATCGCAAGCCCCAGTAAGCGCTTTGCAACATGACGAACACGACGCCGGCGGTGCCTTGCGCCACCGGCGTTTTCTTACATGCCGACACGCAACGTGCGGTGAATAAGATCGAGTAGCTCGGGATCACTGAAATCCGGCGCGATCATCGCCGCGCCAGCTGACCGAAGATCTGAGGCGGGCAGGCTCGAGCCCATGCCAACACACGGGATATGAGCTGCGACAGCCGATTTGAGACCAGCGAGTGAATCCTCAAAGGCGACCGCGCGCTCAGGGGTGCTGCCGGTCAGGCGCAGGCCTTCCTGATAGGGCAATGGATGCGGTTTGCCATGCGGCAGCACCTCGCCACTGACAATGATCGAAAACCGCAGTGCCAGACCACTCGCTTGTAACATGACGGCGGCATTGGCCGGCGGTGCATTGGTGACAACGGCCATCGGCACGTGATGCGCATCGGCCCAATCCAATAACTGGATTAGACCTGGAGTTGGCGGCAAGGCTTCGCCCGACGCAATCATATCGCGGACACGCGCCTCTTTGGCATCGGCCAGAGCGCGCTGTTGAAACTTGGTCAAGTGCGGATAATAGTCCGCGAAAATCTGGTCGTTCGGCCGGCCAAGAATACGCGCCTTGAATTCAGCCTCGTTGAGGGATCGTCCGTCGCGTCCCAGCATTTCGACGAACGCGTTGAAATGCAAGTGATCCGTATGAACCAGAGTTCCATCGAGATCGAACAACAGACTGGGGCGCACGCACGAGCCTTTCGGACACGAATCCTTGCCTCGATGCATATCTCAGTTTGACCGTTGGAACAGCTAAGACATTTATTCGCCGCGTGATATTGGCCTTCGGGAGAAGCTGCGGCCGAGACTGCAACAGGACCTAAACGTGCGCGTTGATCAATTTGATTTCGATTTGCCGGACGAGCGGATTGCGCTGACGCCCGTTGCACCGCGTGATGCCGCACGCTTGCTGCTGGTTGTGCCGGGGCGACCCCTGCAACATCGGATCATCCGGGACTTGCCTGATCTCCTGCGCCCTGGCGACGCTGTGGTCATGAACGATACGCGTGTCATTCCTGCAGCTCTCGACGGTATCCGCGACCGTGGGGGCGTCCAGGCCCGCGTGGCATTCAATCTGATCAGGCGTCTGGATGGGTCACGTTGGCGCGCTTTTGCGCGACCCGGCAAACGTTTGCAGGTGGGCGATCGCGTCAGGTTTTCACGCGGCGACGCCGAGATGTCGGCGCAGATAACGGACAAAGCCGACGCGGGTGAAGTCGAGTTGGTTTTCGAGCAGTCGGGTGCCGAACTCGACCGCGTCCTGGATCTCGTCGGTATGCCGCCACTGCCGCCTTACATCGCGCTCAAACGCGCCGCGGGTGAGGCTGATGTCGCAACCTATCAAACCGTCTACGCCCGTCACGCTGGAGCGGTCGCGGCCCCAACGGCTGGACTGCACGTGACGGACGACTTGTTGGCGCGCCTCGCCGCACGCGGCGTGTCACAGCACTTTGTCACGCTTCATGTTGGGGCCGGCACCTTCCTGCCGGTGAAGGTCGACGACACCCGCGATCACGTGATGCACAGCGAGTGGTGCAACGTCTCAGTCGAAACGGCCTGCGCGCTCAACGAAACCCGCGCGCGCGGCGGGCGCGTCGTTGCCATAGGCACCACATCATTGCGGGTTCTGGAAAGTGCCTCGGTTGAGGGGCAAGTGCGCGCTTACGCGGGCGAAACGTCGATCTTCATCACGCCAGGATACCAGTTCCAAGCCGTCGATGCTCTGATGACGAACTTTCATTTGCCGCGCTCGACACTGTTCATGCTCGTGTCGGCCTTCGCCGGCCTAGAGGCCATGCACGCAGCCTATCGGTTTGCGATCACCAACGGCTATCGCTTCTATTCCTATGGCGATGGCTCGCTGCTGTTTCGGCAACATCCAGTGTGGTCGACGGATTGACAGTTCAGGGCGGTGGCGCTGGTTTGAACATGCCGACAAACTACCGCCGTTCGACTGCACGGCAGGTGGCCTTTTTAAGCGCGGCGTCGGCGATGCCTTGATAGGCCGATCCCATATTTGGGGCCCGGATGACAATCAGGCCTTCGCGTTGCGAACTGGTCACATTGGCCGCATCCGTATCACTCCGCCGCACCCCAGGCACCGGAATGAGCAGTCGATCACTGGCCGTGTTGATCGTAAAATTACTCTCTACGATGCGGCCGTCCAATCCAGGAACAGCATAAAAATTGTCACCTTGCGGCGTATACAGCGCAAGCGACCAGCCGATATCCGGCAGCACAGCGGTCACCTGCACCGGCCCGCGCGTGATATCATAGCGGCACATGGCATAGCGCATATCTGGCGACAGGAATGGTGCCGGTGTGGTGCCCGCTGCATCGGCAGGCAGGACACGCATCAAGTTCGGCTCCAATTGCCATTTGAGCCGATCAAAGGCACTGCCGACATTGAAGAGCGGAATCGCAAACGTCGTGACAATGTGCAGGACACCGCCCGTAACCAGCGCAGTCGACAGCATTCCCACTGTCAACATCGCCCGTTTCGGCTTCATGCGCGCCACGTGCGCGGACGTGCGCACGGTCGGCACTTCAGGCCGCGTGACCACTTCAGCCGGGTTCGTCTCGTTCGGGAGATCAATCGGTTTGGACCGCTTGCGATCAAAAGCCGTTGCCCATCGCGATCTGGGTTCAGTTCGAACTGGCTCAGCCACATCGGCGGCCGGCATTGCCGGAGCTGTCGGTTGACCAGCCGAATCGGTTTGTCGCGGTGCTTGCTCGCTCGCA
>JAYSUN010000607.1:0-8375 GCA_043719045.1 Hyphomicrobiaceae bacterium
TACGCGCTTTGACGAGCGCTCAGCACCGACGCCACCTGCCATCAAAATGCGTTGCCGATGTGGCACAAGTCGTCCGTCAGCCACAATGTGAAATCCGACGATCGGTATTCCAGTGGAAAACTCAGGGCGGCGTCTGTCTGGCAGTTTAGAACAGGCGGGCAACACGGTGAGACCTTCCTTTGTGTGTGCAGGCGGCGACGCCCGTGACACGCCGGGCCCTCAGCGCAGCAAGCGGTTCGGGAACAACGTCCAGCGTGCCAAGCAGCTCACGGGATCCACGTTACACAACCTTTGGGTGCGTTAATCAAAGTTAAACACTTTTCACGGTAAATAGGCGAAATACACCTTTAGCGTGTGTTTTCGCGTCATGCAGCCTTTGCAATGCCGCGCGTTCCCCTGTTTGTATCGCGTCAGGAGTTCACTGTGTCGCAACGTTTCAGTCTGCCGCGGGCATCGCGGCCGGTCGCGCCCGCCTGCGCCAACTTGTATCAACCCGCTCGAGCGGCGTTCACCAGTCTGACGGCCGTGGCGTTGGCAACCATGCTGAGCACGACCACGGCCGAAGCTCAGTTCGTCTGCCAGCAGTATGGCGGCTCCGGTCTCGGTGGCAACGCGATGGCAGGCCAGTTTGCGTTGGCATGTGGCGTCGATGCAGCGGCCACGGGGACCGGATCGATCGCATTCGGTTCGCAAACTCAAGCCGCCGGTGCTTATTCGTCCGCACTTGGTTTTCTCGCCCGTTCGCCCGGGAACAATGCGTCTGCCATCGGTGCCTATGCACGGGCGGAGGGCGGCAACTCGACGGCCATCGGTGGCGCTGCCTCAGCGACCGGCAGTGATGCCACGGCGATCGGCACGTCAGCGGAAGCGCAAGGCAACAATTCAGCCGCCATCGGGGCCAGTGCGCAGGCCATCGGCACGAACACGACGGCGGTTGGGGCCTCGGCGCTGGCGGATGGCGTCAACGCAACCGCGGTCGGAAACTCAGCACAGGCGCGCGGCGACAATGCCACCGCGATTGGACGGGCCTCACGGGCGCTTGGCCAAAGTGCCACCGCGTCCGGCGCTTTGGCTCGGGCCACCGGCGACTTTTCGACAGCCGTCGGCACCGACTCCCAAGCCACGGCAACAGGCGCAACTTCGGTGGGGGCGGGTTCGATCGCGAGTGGGGCGAATGCCGCAGCCTTCGGCCGGGGCGCTGCTGCCTCACAGGAACTCGCCACCGCATTCGGACAAGGCAGCGCCGCGGGTGGCGTGCGCTCGACGGCCGCTGGAAGTGCGTCGATCGCCAGCCAGCAGGATGCATCAGCGTTTGGCAATGCGTCGGCGGCCACCGCGGTTGGAGCAACCGCCCTTGGGCAGAACAGCCGGGCCAGTGGGACCAATGCGCTGGCGGTTGGCATCAATGCTCAGGCGACGGCTGCCGGCGCCGTTGCACTGGGCTCCGGAGCCCGCGGGATCGGGACCGCAGTCGGTGAAAATGCAGCCGCCACCGGTGATGGTGCAGCAGCTTTCGCCCGCGGTTCTCTGGCGAGTGCGGCACGAAGTTTGGCCGTTGGCGAAGCCAGTCAAGCCACCGGCGTTGCAGCCGTTGCCTTCGGCTATGGCGCAAGCGCGGCTCAAGACGGCGCGATGGCCATCGGCTCCGGTGTCACGACCACGCGCGCCAATCAGATCGCCATCGGGACCGCCGCACAAACTGTCACCCTGGCTGGCGTCGGTACGGCTGCCAGCCGACAAGCTCAAACCGGACCGCTCCAGGTTCTGACCACTGACGCCAATGGCAACGTGGCTGGCGATGGCGGTGCCCTTTCAACCCAAGTCACCAACACCGCAACTGCCGTCACCGGACTCACAACCCGCATGACCACGACCGAGGGCAATGTCTCGACCCTGCAAACCCAGACCAACGCCAATACGACTGGCATCACGCAGCTCGGTTCACGTGTGACTGGAGTCGAAGGCCGCATGACCTCGGTTGAGACGACTGTCGGTCAGGTCAGCTCACGCATCACAGCGGTCGAGACCACCGTCGGTGAGGTGCGCGCAGAAACCCTTGCCAGCACACAACGCGTTGCCACATTGAACACGCGCGTCGGCACCGTCGAGGCGACGGTTGGCGGCTTTGACAATCGCATCCGAACCACGGAAACCCGCGTTGGGCAATTGAATGACCGGGTCGCCACGGTCGAAACAACGGTGCAAGACGTTCGCGCCGCCACCCACGTCAACACCCGCGATATCGCAACCACGCGCCGGGAAGTCACGGGCCTCAACACCACCGTTGCCAATCATGAGGTCCGCATCACCGACCTTGAAGGCCGGACCACCTCGAACACGGCTGAAACCACCCGCGCGCATCAACGCATCGACAGTCTACGCGGCGACACGAACAAGGCGCTCGAGGGCGTTGCCATCGCCTTGTCGTTGACGACACCCACGCTGAAACCAAGCGACACGTTCGGCGTCGCCATGAACTATGGGCACTACGATGGCCGCAGTGCGCTGGGCTTGTCAGCTCTCGGCTTATTGTCGAGCAACGCCTTCGGCAATGGCGAAACGCTGATGATTTCGGGTGGCATCGGCGTCGGCATCGATAGCGGTCACGTCGGTGGCCGCGTTGGCCTGTCGCTGTCCTGGAAATAATGGTCCAGCCGCGCGGGCGGATCGCTCCGGGCTGCGCGGCCTCATCAGTAGATTGGAGTTACCATCATGCGCCGAGTTCTCTTCATCCTGAGCCTGCTCGCCATTGCCGCCGCATCGGCTGTGGCCGTGGATGCCATGGCCGGTGAGCCTGTCCTTGCCAGTCTGGTCAAACCAAAGCCCTCGCCGGCGAAACCTTCGCCCGTGCTGGCAACCCAACACCTGTATCTGATCCGGTCGACACTGAGCGCGCTGAATGACGCCAACCGGTCAGGCAACTACTCGGTGCTGCGTGATCTGGCCGCGCCCTCGTTTCAGGCCAAATACTCAGCGGCCGACTTGGCCGTCATATTTGCTGAGGCGCGCCGGGCTCAGATCGATCTGGCGCCAGCGGCCTATGTCGAACCAATCGTCACAGACGCCAAACTTCCCGATGCCCAGTCGTTGCATCTCGCCGGGGTCATCGCAGCACCGCCTGAGCACATTACCTTCACGCTTCACTTTGAGGCGGTGACCGGTCATTGGCGGCTGCATGCAATTGCGGTTGGCCGACAACCCGGCACGCACGTCGACATCGCCCGCAAAGTCGAACTCGCCAAGAGGTAGCACACGCATTTGCTCTGAGAGCAAACAAGAGGTGTAAGTCCCGGAGGCGGCACTCTCAAAAACCGCGAAATGGCCATGATCGCGCCGCATGGCGTATACTAGTGGGCGATTCGGGCAGGCCACGGCCCGGGTTGCAGATGCGGCACCAGAATCTTGGAGTGCAGTCCGGTGCAAGTCCGGACCAGCGTTAGGGGACACATCCATGTTTGGATGGCGCAAGAAAAGCGAAGGCTTCGACTGGCATACCTACGTGCGCACCACCATCAAGGTGCGTCGCGAGGCACGTCGTGACCGGATCGATGCTGCCCGTCAGGCAGCCCTCGACAAGGCTCACGCGGCTGGTCAGGCGGTTGCGGCCGGTGGCAAAGCTGCGGGGGCGGCCGCCGTCCACGGCGCGGCAGCGGGCGCAGTCCATAGTGCAAAAGGTCTCTCATGGTTCTGGCATAATCTTGTGCGCGCGTTTGGTGTTGCGTTCGGACCGCTAGGAGAATGGCTGATGCAAGCAACGGCACGTGTGGCGAAGCAATTGAAATTTTGGGACTTCGCCGGTCCCTTGGCACTGATCGGGGGGATTGCGCTGGTCTCGGGTCTGTATCGCTGGCGCACGATCGGCTGGAACGCTGAAACCGGAATACCGATTGGCATCGGCATCCTTCTGATGGCGCTGACCTTACCCTCGGTCTTATCGCGCAGCGGCACCAAACTCCCACAAAGCTTGAAGTTGTCGAAGCTCTGGCCCGCCATCAACCAGAAAATGGCGCTGGCGACTTTGGCCGTGGCAGCCGTCTGCATCGGCGCCCTGGCGTTTACCCGCTCGGGCTTGCCGACGAGCCGAGGCCTGGGCTCTCTCGCGAACCTCAACTTCCTGCCCGGTGGTGCTCCACCCATCGAAGGCCGCGCTGTGGTTCTGTCTGGCGATACCATCAGGCTGAACGGCAAGCTGCTGCGTTTGTCCGGCATCGAAGCGCCCGACAAACAACAATCCTGCATGAAACCCGGTAAACGTCGCTGGCGTTGTGGTGAAGCCGCAATCACGGCGCTGGAAAAAGTCACCCGCAGTAAGACCTTGAAATGTGTGCCAAGCGGTGGGCCCGACGCATCCAGCCGAACCGCTGCCACATGCACAGCCGATGGCAAGGACATCGCAACCGATCTGGTCCGCGGTGGCCACGTGTTCTCGGCGGCTTCGTTCATTGGCGGTTACAGCTCCGATGAATCCGCTGCCAAGTCGTCCAAGGCCGGCATCTGGAATGGTGAGTCTGAGCGGCCGTCCGAATATCGCAACAAAGCCTGGGACTTGGCGAAAAAATCCAGCCCTGATGGCTGCCCGATCAAGGGCTCCGTGACATCTACTGGCAAAATTTATGTGTTGCCGTGGGCCAACGGCTATACGCGGACAACGGTCCGCACCAACAAGGGTGAACGGTGGTTCTGCAGTGAGGCCGACGCGACCTCAGCCGGCTTCAAAATGGCTGAGCGCAGCTGACAGAAATACGTGGCCGGCAAAAAGATCGCGTCAGCTCCGGCTGTTGCGATGACCTATACTCCGTGACCCTATGACATGAGAACCAGCCGACAGAATCCAGGCTAAGCGGGCTGAATCTTGCTTTTTCATCGCGCCCCACTGGCGCTGCTGACGGGTTACGCTATTCTGCGGGGAAATAAACCAGGGAGGACGCTATGACCGTTTCAAGACGCCAATTTGGCAGGCTGGTCGGTGGTGCAGGTGCACTCGGCGCCATCGGTCTACCACGCTTCGCTATTGCCCAATCCACGGCAAAAATTGTTGTCATCGGTGGCGGCGCGGGTGGTGCGACGGCTGCCAACTACCTCAAAAAGGACGGCGGGGCGGCCGTTGACGTCACCCTGGTCGAGCCCAATCGGACCTATTCGTCGTCGTTCTTTTCCAATCTGTATCTCGGCGGCTTCAGGTCGTTCTCCAGCCTCAACCACAGCTACGCTGATCTGGCCAAAACCGGCGTCAAACTGGTGCATCAGCGCGCCACCACGGTCGATACCATCAAGAAGATCGTCACCCTCGGGGATGGCAAAACGCTGAGCTACGACAAGCTCATTCTGTCTCCTGGCATAGAAGTCAAATACGATTCGATTCCAGGCTATAGCAAGACCGCGGCCAACTCATTGGCACCCCACGCCTATGAAACCTCTGGCGCTGGGAAACTGCAACTGGGAGCCATGCTTTCAGCCCTGCCAAACGGCGGCACCGTTGCCATGGTGATGCCAAACAATCCGTATCGCTGCCCGCCCGGCCCCTACGAGCGCGCCTGCATGATCGCGCATTATCTCAAGACCAAGAAACCAAAATCCAAACTCGTGATCCTCGATCCCAAGAAGGCGTTCTCAAAGCAGCCGGTGTTTCAAGAAGCCTTTGACAAGTATTACAAGGACGTGATCGAGCTGAACCTGTCCAACGATATTGATGATCAGTCGGTCACGCAGTTCGATTTGAAAGCCCGCGAGATCACGACCAAAGCCGGCAAAAAAGTGAAATTTGCAATTGCCAATGTCATCCCGCAGCAGCGCGCCGGAGACATCGCCGCCAAAGCCGGCGTCACCCAGGGCGACTGGGTGCCGGTCAATCCTGAAACCATGCAGTCCAAGGCCAACGCCGACATCTACGTGCTGGGCGACGCCGTTGTGGCAGCCGAAATGCCGAAGTCAGCTTTTTCCGCCAACAGTCAGGCCAAGGTTGCCGTCAACATGATTCTGGCGGAGGTGGCCAAGAAGGAAAAGTTCCCAGCGCGCTATCGCAACACCTGTTGGTCGCTTCTGGCGGCTGATGACTGTGTCAAGGTCGGTGCCAACTACGCAGCCAAAGACGGCAAATTCGACCCATCCGGCGGGTTCGTCTCACAAAAGGGTGAAGCCGCAGACCTGCGCAAACAAAACTTCGCCGAAAGCGTCGGCTGGTACGACGGCATCATCACCGACATGTTCGCCAAAGCCGCCAAACCCGCAACGGTTGCGCCGGTGAAAAAGGCGGGTTAGCGACCAATACAGACCACCAACACGTCGAGTGCTGCACCTTCCCTCGGTGTCCCGGAAATCTCGGCGCGTGTTCACCCGGCGAAAATACTCAGGCGCTTTACAGGGTGCGAGTGCGGCACGATCTTGCCAACTCTTTGATCGGTCAAGGTTGCGGATATTTGCCCAGCTGACGCCGCGCCAAATTCCGCGATACCGAGATCGGAATTGGGCGCCAGACGCAGCACGCACGGAACGCGCCTCGCATAGTTTTGCGGGTGTCCTGGGCGCGTTTCGGCGATCATCCGCATGGGCTGTCGGATTCAACGATCGGCAGTCGGCGTGCCGTCTTTCAGCTATTCGCCTGCATCAACACCGTCGCTGACGCCATTGCGGCCAGGCCTTCGCGGCGGCCGGTAAAGCCCATCAATTCTGTGGTCGTGGCTTTGACGCCGACACGGTCGACCTCAATTTCGAGGATACTGGCAATGCGGACCCGCATGGCGTCCCGATGGGGGGTGATCTTTGGCGCCTCACACAGCAGCGTCAGATCGACATTTGAAATGGTCCCGCCGGCCGCGATCACCCGGCGCTTGGCGTCAGCCAAAAACTGATCTGACGACGCCCCCTTCCAGCGCGGATCCGTGTTCTTGAAATGCAGACCGATATCACCATCGGCAATCGCGCCGAGCAACGCATCAGTCAACGCGTGCAAGCCCACATCTCCGTCAGAGTGAGCATCAACGCCGTGCGTGTGGGGAATGCGAACCCCGCAAAGCCAGACATGATCGCCGTCCTTGAAACGATGCACATCAAAGCCCTGACCCACGCGAATATCTGGGATTGGTACCATGGGCGCCTTCTGGGTTAGTCGATAGGACGCAACTTCAATATCGACTGGAAAGGTAATCTTCGTGTTTCCACCGCCACTGTTGACAACGGCAACCGGTATCCCCGCCCACTCAGCGACGCTGGTGTCGTCGCTCAGGTTGGCGAGACCGGATTCAACTGCACGCGTGTGGGCGGCAAGAATATCGGCAAACCGAAAGGCTTGCGGCGTCTCGGCACGCCATAAAGTCTCGCGCGCAACGGTTTCCTCGATCAATCCGAAATCACCGACGCGCTTAATCGTATCCGTCACTTCCGAGGCGAGCAAAACGCCGGCATGAACCTCGAGCTTCGACAACAGATCATCCAGCATGGTCCGCGTCACAAACGGTCGCGCCGCATCGTGGATCAGAACCAAGCCAGGTGCAATTCTTGCCAATTGCTGCAGCCCTGCGAGCACTGATTGTTGGCGCGTCTCGCCGCCAATCGCGCACGGGAGCAATTTTGACTGTGGTCCGAGCGACGAAATTGCCGCTTGATACAACGCCGTGTTGTCGGCATGTCTGACAACCAGAATATGGGTAATGCTCGGATGTGCAAAAAACGGCTTCAGAGTATGGGCTAGAAGCGCTTGTCCAGCAATCTGGACAAACTGTTTCGGCGTTTTGCCAGTGGCCGCACGTGTCCCGCGGCCTGCGGCGACAATCAATGCGGCAACGGACATCATGGGGTGTCCCAAGACAGCGAAAATGCTTCGATCACCTAAGCCTGTGACGGTGACGACGCAACGCAATACCGATTGAAATGTCGTATAAGTGTGTTGGTAGTCACAAAATCCATTCAACAAGTGCCTCGATTCAGGGCAACAGTTGTCACGAGTTGTATGGTTCTCTGCGATGGCAGGGTTTTGACCGGGACCAATGGCCTATGACGAAGTCTGCAAACGATGCTGTCGATCCGACACGCGAGGCGCGGCCGAATAGATACCCTTGGCCGCCCATTTTGTACGTCGTGACGCCTGCCCTTGCCTACGTGTTGCATTGGCTTTGGCCGCTGACGCCTGTGGCCATGCCACCGATTGACCGGCTCATCGGTTGGCCGTTGTTCCTGCTCGGCATTTGCTTAGGTCTCGTTGCCATTGTCCGCTTTCGCATCGTTGGCACCGCGATTGACCCGACCGCCCGGGCTAAAGCGTTGGCCACCGGCGGCATCTACCAGTTTTCACGCAATCCCATGTATCTCGGTGTGGTCATTGCCTATTTCGGGCTCGGTCTGGCTCTGGCTTGGACCTGGCTCCTGGTGCTGGATGTAAT
>JAYSUN010000608.1:0-2991 GCA_043719045.1 Hyphomicrobiaceae bacterium
TAGCCCTGCTCCTCCAGCCGTCGCGGCCGTAGGCCTTATCACTTCGGACGCGGCGGCGCGGCCAGTAGAGCTTGCCGTACCAGCCGCAGTCGAGGCGACGTTGGCGACAGTCGAGGACACGTTGCGCGCGGCTGTAGCGGCGGCACCGGCGACCGCAGCGGTTGCGGCTGCGGTCTGAGCTGCGGTCGAGGATGCAACCTGGGCAACGGCGGCTGGTGCCAAGACTGGTGCCGGTGCTGGCGCAGCAGCTGGTGCTGGTACCGGAGCTGCAGGTTTGGCAGCGATTGCAACACCCGAAATCGCCGCGCGTTCGGTATTCAACAAACTGGAGAGCGCCGTGCCGGTCAGGCTGCCGGCATTGGGCGTCTTCGCAAGCGCGCTCAGAACCAATGGACCTGCCAGCGCCATCAAGGCAGCGCCAGATTGCGGCTTCAAGCCTGCGGTCGCGGCGGCGGCCTGGGCGACGCCACCTTCGCGGACGCCAAACAAGGCGCCAATGAGCTGGTTGCCCGCAATCGAACCGGTCGCTGTCGGCATGCTACCGCTGAGCAGGCCGGTGACATCGGCCAAGGTGCCCTGATCGCGAGACTGTGCGGTTACGAGCCCCGCAACGGTGTTCATCAGCGCGCTGTCGCCCGCGCCCGCGACGAGTGCATTCAAGATCTTGGAGACGATGCCGCCCAGCCCCGAGGTCAAAGCGCTTTCGCTTTCTCCGAGCGTTGCGGTTGCCGTTTTCAGCATGGCCGGAGTGACGAGACCTTGGAGGGCCTCCATAAGACTGGCAGACATCATCGTCTCCTATTGAACAAAGGTACGCTTCGGCAGGTGATGGAACCCTCCATATCCAACGGCTGGCCCACCTGCGCAACCGCCAAATTGTCAGTAGGCGACAACGACGGCCGCATTATGCGCGATGATAGGGATGTCCGGATATGATTGTGGCCGCACGATAGAGCTGTTCGGCCAACACGACCCGAGCCAATCCGTGGGGTAAAGTCATTGATCCAAGCGACAACTTAAGCTCCGCCCGCTGCAAAATTTCGGGCCCATGGCCATCGGGACCGCCGATGCAAAACGCGAGGCACGAGCTGCCGGCGTCGCGCCGCGTCCGCAATAGAGACGCAAAAGACACGCTCGAAAGATTTTGTCCGGTCTCAGTCAGCGCCACAACCGTTTGGGCCTGCGCGACAGCCTTTTTGAGCCGTACGGCTTCGTCGGCTTGCCGCTCTGGGGCACCGGCGGCGCGGCTTTCTGGCATTTCGATCAATTCGATCGGGCCCAGCGCCAGTTGGCGGCTCATGCCGGCCAAGCGGCCAGCATAGCGGTCGTACAGGTCTCGTTCGGCACCGTCCTTCAGTTTACCGACGGCGGCGATTATGAGGCGCATGTCAAACCAGTTGAGCGCTGGCGGAAACCCTACCACCGCACAGTCCCAAAAAAATTTATCCGCATAGGTTGCCACGAGGGCTCAGTGAGCGGTTTCGCCTGGCCGATCAGCCGACCACATTTTTTCAAGCTTGTAGAAGTCGCGGACTTCCTGCCGGAAAATGTGGACGATGATGTCGCCAGCATCAGCGATCACCCAGTCGCACGTCTCCATGCCTTCGACGCGCACGCCCTCGACGCCCGCCTCTTTGAGCTTTTTGCGCAGCTGATCAGCGATACCGCCGACGTGCCGGTCTGTGCGGCCAGTCGCGATGATCATATAATCGCCGAGAGAAGATTTTCCCGCGAGATCAATCGAGACGATGTCTTCGGCTTTGGCCTCGTCCAGCCAAGCAACGACCTCCTTAAGGAGGGTTTGGGAGCCACTGCCTTGCGGCGTGCGGTCCTGGGGAGACGTGCCGTTGGGGGCCATCTCTGCGGCGGTTCTCATGTTTGAGTGAATGTCCTGTTTAATCTCAACGGGCCTTATCGCGACTGGTGTTGTGCGCCTTCAGGGGTGCACAGGTCGTTGATGCCAGCGGATGTTGCCCCGTGTGTGACACCATCGAGAGATCAACGATACGTGCAAGATAGGGGGCCAGCGGGGGTGCGGCAATAGGGATCACATCGGCTCGAACTGAAAGCCGGCGTCGTGTTGCTGTTTCCCGTCATTTTGCGGATTTGGTTAGCGGACCTCGGTTAGCGGGCTAGGCGCAGCACCGTCGACGATAAGTTCGATAGCCGCGTTGTTAAAAACACCCAAGCTGGTGCCTTATGCTCAATAAGGGTCTTGGCCTGCTGTTCGGAGATCCGCGCCTTGAAAAGCGCCTTTGCGGCCTTGGAAGCCATCGCCTTGTGGCGCCAACCTGGCCGGTCGACGACCGCGATTGGCATCGACGCGGCAATTCCTTGCCAGTTCTGCCAGCGATCGAACGAGGCGAGGTTATCAGCGCCCATGACCCAGACGAACTGAATCGCGGGATACCGCCGTTGCAGAAATTGCAGCGTGACGGCCGTGTAGGGACTGCCGAGTTCGGCCTCAAAGCCGGTCACTTTCATACGGGGATTTTTTGCCAAGCGGCGGCACGCTTCGATGCGCACTGCGAGCGGCGCCAGACCGTTATGCTGCTTCAACGGATTTCCCGGCGTCACGAGCCACCACAGCTGATCGAGGTCGAGCCGTTTCAAAGCGGCCTCGGCCACGATCGCGTGACCGGCGTGCACTGGATTAAACGAGCCTCCCATGATGCCAATCCGCTGTCCGGGCTGAACCAGCGGGGTGCGCGCGCGCAGCGAGCCAAACGAACGGGAGGGCAACTTCAAGACCTCGCGGCCTTTTTGAAAACAAACTTGCCCAGCGCAAACTCCTCTTCTTCGACACAAAAACCCAACTGACCGCAGGCAGCCGTCGGCAAGGTTACACGGCCCATCGCGCTTCGATTGGTGCCTGAAACGCGGCCCTCAAGCAACCCTGGACAACGGCTGCCAGCGCCAGGGACCCAAGAACGTTTGCGCGCAAACAAAACCGGTTGCCGGAGTTGAGCGAATTGGACATCGTGCGCTACT
>JAYSUN010000609.1:0-2988 GCA_043719045.1 Hyphomicrobiaceae bacterium
CGGTGGTGGCGGCGTCCAGGACGCCCGTGATGTTTTTCCGGCACGCAGTGGCTTCGACGTACCGGCCGAGCGGAATCCAGGCGGGGGCTTCCGCATTGCGTACAGATATGGCCGTGGCAATGGCCTTGTGTTCGGCTGACCCAAACTCAATTGCCGTTCGCCAGATAGCACATGCGCTCGACATTCATCGGCAAGAACAGAGCGTAGTTACCCCATTTCTCATATTTCGGCAATTTTACATCTTTCATTGCCGTATCCGTACACTTGCCTTCGGCTGCGAACTTTTTGACCTCGGCGCCGAGATCGTCGAAGTAGCCGACGAGATCAGTAACGTCTTGCTTGGTGCCGAGGCGACCACCGGCGTAAGGATGCCCGGGGATCATGCGCTCCCAATCCAGGGCTGCAACCTTGACGAGGCTGTCGCGCCATTCATTTGGATTGGCGGTATCCGGCATATTGCGAAACAGCAGTGTCTGGATCGGCACGAAGTCGACGGTAAAGATCAGTTTTTCTTTTGGCAGCCGCATGACCAGCGAATTGTCTGAGTGGTTGCGCCCGACATAGAGCAGCTCAAGCGTTGTGCCACCGAGGTTGAGCGTACGTTTGTTGTCGACTGCCTCGTCTGGCATCACGACGTCGCCTGACGGGAAACGTTTCAGCTGCGCCACGGCATTTTTGTGAGCGATAAATTTTGCGCCCAGATCCTTGAACGGTTTCCCGCCGGCGATGTGGTCGTAGTGACTGTGGCTGTAGATCACATACTTGATCGGCTGCGACGTCACCTTCTTGATTTCGTCGATATAGGTGGTGACCGCCTGCGGCCGTCGCAAACCAATCGGGTCGGTGGCAATGACCCCAGCCTTGGTCACGACAAACATCGACTGGTGGCCCTGATAGCGGAAGATATAGACGTTATCGGTGCCATCGACTTTGGTGGTTGCAAATATGGGCGGCGCGGCTGCCGGCGGTTGCGGTGGGGCTTGGGCCGCGAGCGGCGTTAAGGCAGCACTTGCGAACAGAATAGTGGCAGCGATCACGGGTTTCATCATTATCTCCCTTTCAGCTATGGTCTAAAGTCAGCATCATTTGATCTCGGCCTGCCAGAAGACCGGGACCCAGGCGAGTACGAGGTTTTGGACATTGTTGCGAACGGCGGCGGGTTGTTTGTATTGGCCGAGTGGGATGTGCGTCGTTATCTCGATGGCACGTTTCTGAACCGCATCGGCGATGGGCTTTTGTTTTGCAGGTTCGGCTTCTCGAGCAAATTCATCGCGCAACCTCTCAATTTCGGAATCGCACGGCCAGCCGAACATCGACTTGTCGCAAGCAGAGTTGAGAAACGCCGTGGTGATGGGATCGGCGATGTCAAGGGCGCCCCACGCGGAGACGATGGCATTCCAACCACCCGCACTGGGGAGGTCTTTTTTGACGCGGCGGCCAACCATGGTCTGCCAGTCACTGGCTTGGACTTCGACCTTGAAGCCGGCTCTCTCAAGCAAGTTCTTCGCAACCTCCGGGGCGTTGGTGATGCTGATCGTGTCGGTCGAGCGGAGCACGATGATCGGTGTACCGTCGTAGCCACTCTCTTTCAGCAGGGCACGGGCTTTGTCGAAGTTGCTGTCGAGGAGGCCGGACATTGGTGCTTCGTTGGCGAGCGGCGTGCCGCATGGGAAGAAAGACTTGCACTTCTGGTAATAGTCTGGATTTCCAGGACCAGCATCGAGGAAGTCCGTCTGGTTGAAGGCGTGCCAAGCCGCGGCGCGGGCTTTTGGATTGTCGAACGGTTTGTGCAGCCAGTTAAACCGGAACGCGTATTGGACACCCGGTGGATTGAAGTCAAACAAACGAACGTTGGCGTCCTGTTTGACCAGCGGCAGCAGGTCCCATGCGGGTTGTTCGACATAATCGATCTCGCCTGCCAGCAGCGCATTGACGACGGTCTGGTTGTCGGCGATCGCACGCCATTCGACACGGTCAATTTTGACGACCTTGCCGCCAGCGAGGCCGGAAGGTGGCTCGGTGCGTGGCCTGTACTTGTCGAATTTGACATAGACGGCTTTGTCGCCAGGCTTCCACTCGTCCATTTTGAACACGAACGGACCAGAGCCGACGGCTTCACTGATCTGCTTCTGCGGATCGGTGTCGGCGATGCGCTTGGGCATCATGAACGCGGCATTCGAGGACGGCTTCGACAAGCCGGCCAGGACAAGGCCGGTCTTTTCTTTCAGCTTGATGGTGAAGGTTTTCGCGTCTTTGACTTCCATCGCCTCGATGAATGACATCAATTTTTGGCCAAGTGTGTCGCGTGCTGCCCAGCGTTTGATTGAGGCGACGCAATCCTCGGACGTCACCGGCTTGTCATCGTGCCAGAGCAGGCCGTCGCGGAGCGTGAACGTGTAGAGCAAGCCATCGGCGGAGACGGTGTGGTTGTCGACCATCTGTGGTTGGATCGCACCGTTGGCGTCGAGCGCGAACAGTGTGTCGTAGACCATGTAGCCGTGATTGCGTGAAATGTACGCGGTCGTCCAAATTGGATCGATGATCTTCAGATCCGAATTCATCACCGCCCGCAGAGTTTTGGTCTGGGCGAATGCGGTGGTCGAAAGACACCCGGCCGCCACAGTGATGGCAACTGCACAGCGGTTGAAGATGCTCCGCATCTGGCGATCCCTCAAGGCTCAACACCCGTCAATCAGCCAGGATGCACCCTGAGAGGGCGGGGATGTCAAGTGAGAAGCGGGCCGACGAGGCAGCGGACGAAGAGCGTCGGGTGGTTGTTTACCGGAATAACGCGTTGTTGCGCTGAAGTCCGACGTTTCGGCGCTGGCGGTCGCGCAGAAAACCGACTGGATATCCTTCAGGACGCGGCGCATTTCAGCGCGAGTCTCGCCGGTGACGATGCGTGGCCCGGTGACGTATTCGCCGAACTCGGCGGTATTCGAGATCGAGTAATTCATGTTGGCGATGCCGCCTTCATAAATCAGATCG
>JAYSUN010000610.1:0-2988 GCA_043719045.1 Hyphomicrobiaceae bacterium
CGCGACGTGGGCCCGCATAAGCGCCGATGTCTGCTGCGGCCATGTTCAATGCTGCCAAACCGCGCGGGCCCATGTACATCACGAAGCCAAGCGCATCGAGACGGGCTTTGGCATCTTTGACGTAGTCAGCTCGGGTCAGATACTCAATCACGAAGATGGCTTTGCCCTTGGCCTGGAAATCCTTCATCAACTTGGTGCTCCAGTCGATATCGGCCTTCTTGTTCGGCTCCTCTTTGTGGGTGATGCCATAGAGCAGATCTTCTTTGGCAATACCGTCGATCGCCGCGACATAATCCGGACGATCCAAGAGTTCTTCAGCGTTCTGTGACAGGATGGCGACATCGGGCTTCTTGGCGCGCATGTGATTGGTCAGCTTGATGATAAAAGCTGCCATCTGATCGCGGGTCTGCTTGGTGTCGCCGTAATAGTAATACGCATCGACACGGTCGATGTAGAAGCCATCGAAGCCTGAATCGATGACCCGATCAGCAAACGGGAAGACAATGTTCTGCCAAGTCGGATCCCAGTATTTGACGAGATAGTTCTCTTTCCATTCCTTATTTTCCTTGCCCACCCAAGATGGCTTGTTTTTGCTCCACTCAGGTTTCCAATAGTTGCGATAGCTTTCAGCCTCACCGACCGAAAAGTAGGCGATGACCATACGTTTGCTGCCGTCGGGCTTCGTCTTCATCCGCTCGACTTCGGCCTTGGTCAGCGGAACTTCCTTGTCACCAACGAATTGCGAACTGTCGATCACGACCAGATCGAAGGGTGACGACGCAATCTTGGCTTGTTCACTGGGGCCGAGGTTTTTCAACTGGAAGGCCCAGGATTTAGCGTTCAGAAACGGATTGTTACGTGTTTGAGCCTCAGCCTGGTTCGGGCTCAGAGCGAGGGCCGCGGTCGTGACCGCGGCGCTCAAAAGGGACAAGAAACGACGCATACTGGACCTCTCCGATGGATTTCGGTGACGCAAGCGCTTGCCTCATGACTTGGCTCATGAAAGCGCTCTTGCCTCCTTGTTTGTCGCATTTTCAGCGGTTAACCGGACTCCACTTAACCGGAAAATCCTCTAGTAGCACGGACCACAGCTTACTGCGAATTGGGATCTGTAGGCCAGTCAGCTCTGATGTTGCAGGTGTTGTGCCGCACGATCGGCAATTGCCGACGTGAACGGCAAGATGTCCGGCTCGATGGTCTTGTGGCTTACCACGCCGTTCCGGGCGCGCAATTGGCTGCGATGTATTCCGGTGTGCCCATCGGGACCTTGGTTTCAAAGCGCGGCATGGTTGGGTCGCTACCATCGAGATTGCGATGCGCGTTGGTCGGGACGAGGCCGCGTTCACCCAGTTCGCGACGGGCATCAGCGATGGCCTCCCGCGTGACCAGATATTCGACGGCAAAGACCGGCTTGTGGTCTGCAAGCAAGCGCTTCAGTCGACCATAGGACCAATCGATGTCTTTAGCTGGATTGCGTTGGCCCGTGCCATCATGGCCGTAGAGCAAATCCTCTTTGCCTAACCCGTCGATGACGCGGCGGTAGTGGCGGTATTGCAGGAGATCTTCAGCGTTTTGAGAGATGACACGGAAGTTAGGATTGCTGGCCCGGCCGGCGGCCGCCAGTTCGGTGACAAACTTGACCATCTCGCCTTCAGCATCAGGGACGGCCTTCAAGTATTGCTCGTAAATGTCGACGCGATCGAGATAAACGCCGTCGAAACCGGCTTTGGCAATGCGTGCGACGAAACTGTCCGGGCCCGCGTAGATGATCTTTTTCCACTCGAGCCGCCAGAAATTGACCGCGTTGTTGTCAGGCCATGCACAGTTGGCTTTGCCGAGCCATGTCGGGCGTGTGGCCGATTGCTTCGGGTCGTTCCAATCGGCCTTCCAATAGTATCGATAGTGTTCAGCTTCGCCGATGGACATGTACGCGATGACCAAGCGGAGACTGCCATCGGGGCGAATCTTGACGCGTTCGACTTCGGCTTTGGTGAGTAACGTTCGCCCCCCCTCGCGGGCGCTGTCCATGACGATCAAATCGGCAGTCACTTTGCTTAGCTCGTCGATGTCGATTTTGTCCAAGTGGTAGTGCCAGTTTTTTGCGCGCAGCAGGGGGCGCTTGTCGAAAGCAGCTTCGTACCCGTTGATCGGGCCATCACGGAGTACGTAGGCGCCTGCGCCGAGACAGGCGATGGCCATTAACGCTGCAGCTCCGCGTTTGAATTGGACGGGGAGCACTCCGGCGCTGGCTGCAAGGTGGCGCGTTGCTGTGACTGTGTGAACTGCGACGACACGGCACAGCCATGCGAGCCAAAGCAGACCGCGACCGATCCAGGCTTCAATCGCGACCAAGGCGGCGATGATGGCATTCGGATGGCGTGATGCAGGCTCAGTCACGGGTGGTCCTTCGGTCAATTGGTTGCTGAACTGGAAGTGGGGAGATCCTGCTGGTGGGTCAAGAGTCCCGGGGTTGAAGTGCCAATCATGTTTGTGGTTTTGGTTGACGAAGGCGGTTAAGCTCGGGCAGCGATGTCGACGCGACCCTCCCGTCAAGGTTTCACATCACACTGGTCCCCAACATTGGTCCCATACACTGGCGTCCAACACTGGTCCGGCGCGAAACGCGCCAGCCCATCAACCCCGAGTCACTGCCATGTCTGACGTCATCTGTATTTCACCAATTGATGGAAGCATCGTTGCCAAGCGGAAAACCGCCGACGCTCGTGCCATCGAAACAGCTGTTTTAGCGGCAGGTGTGGCACAACGGTCATGGGCGCGAGTGCCAATTGCGGCGCGGGGTGCATACATCTTGCAAGCCCTCAACGCGCTGGAGGCGGCCAACAGCGAGATCGTCCCTGAGTTGGCCAGGCAAATGGGGCGTCCCGTGCGCTACGGCGGCGAGTTCCGGTCGGTCAAGGAACGCGTGTTGCATATGGTCGAAATCGCCGAGGCCGCCTTGGCGCCGGTTATCCCATCGATCAAGGAGGG
>JAYSUN010000062.1:0-2328 GCA_043719045.1 Hyphomicrobiaceae bacterium
GAGGCAGCTGAACCCGACAATTGGAAGCAGTTATTTTGCGGAGTGTGCTTAAAGCTACTCTGGTTGCCGCAAAATTTAAATTCTGGCATTCGGCTTCAAGTTTGACGTGGTGCTCTTGGCTGGCCACATGCGCATGATCAATCGATCGTTCAAGCCAAAATGATGCCCGAGGACGATGCCAAGATGGGCGCCGAGTGGCAGCAACAACAGCATTGCGCCTCCGACGTGGAGCCACTTGGCCAGAGCTGCCAGGAACGGAGCCACGCCAATTGGATTTGGCAGGTCGTAGAGGCCGAAGAGCTGCACACCATAACCACCAGCAAAGACATACAGCAGGCCGCTCAACGGCATTGTGAGCATGGCAAGATAGAGCAACTGCTCGGCACGGTGAATGATGAGCTTCTCGACTTCGCTGAGCGTCGGCGCCCAGGGCGGTAGTGCGCCGAGCCGCCTATTGACGAGGCGGGCAATCGTGACCAGCAAAACCATAAGACCGATCGACTTATGCCAATTGAAACTGGTTGCGTGAGTCAAACCAAGGATGGTCCCGTCGGCTGGGGTCCGGATCATAATGGCCGCCGAAACATACTGAAATGCGAACAAGATCACGATCAGCCAATGCAACAGCTTGGTCAGCGAACCGTAGCCACTCGGCGAATTGATCAGCGGCATGATGATATCGTGTTTCGGCTCGAGACCGACGATGATCGAACGAGGCGGCCTGACGAATCAAGACACCTCGCCGAACATATCTGGCGGTTAATTGTTTTGGCCCAAGAGCGGTGAGATGCGGCGAAGGGCAACACGGCGATTGGCGCGTTCGGCTTCTCGCGTCTCGACCTTCAGATGTTGCTCGCCGTAACCCTGGGTGACAAGATTTTCCATCGGGATCGAGAAGTGCTCGGTTAGGACGCGCGCGACTGCTTCTGCACGACGATCCGACAATGATAGATTGTCGTCCGGCGCACCGACGGCATCTGTGTGACCTTCGATCAGAAACATTTCGGCTGGATTTTTCTCAATCGCACGGCCAATGGCACGGGCTACGCGCTCGAGCTTGACGTACTGGTCTTCAGAGACCGTAAACGCGCCAAAATCAAAGGTGATCGTGTCGAGATCGATGCGGCGCATGCGTTCGCGCAGGGGCTGGCTGTAGCGCACTTCTTCCAGCGAATAAGCACGCTCGAGGCGCATCACGGGGGGCGCTGTCAAGGTCAAGTAGAGATCATCGTCAGATGCGCGATCATAATCGACGATGTATTGATTGCGCGGCAGGGCGTGAACCGGTGGTGACAGTGCCAGCGCAAGACCGATGCCGACCGCGCCGATGCCAACACCGATGGCGAGGTTCCGATAGAAACGGCGATTGTCGAGATAGTTGATCTCGCGGCCACGTGGATCTCGGCCGTAGCGGCGAACAAGGCGGCCGCTGCCGTCGACTTCGGAAAACACCCGCACACCGTCCGGCCGGACGTAGACGGTTTGCGTCAAACCGCCGGGCAAGCGCGAAGCTCGTGCATTCGGATAAAAAGTCTGGATATGCTTGGATTCATCGCGATGTACGAACACACGATTGTCCTGGCGAATGATTGTACGGTTACCCGGCTCTTCGATAATTTTCCGGCCACGGCCATCCGTCCGTTCAACGCGGCCTTGTTTCACTGCCTCAAGCTTGGCCGGCCCAACGACTGGAGCAACGGCGATCGGGCGCGTGGTCCCGGGCTGAAGTGCGCGGGGTGCGCCAATGATCGTGGCCGGACTACCAGCACCGGGCTGCACTCTTGGGTTTGCATCGACAGCCGGACGCTGTGGCGGCGGAGTCAACACCTGCTTCGGCGGGATACGCGGTGGCTCTGTCGTTTGGCGCTGTTGGTTCTGGATCGCAGGCGGCGGGGTATTCAACGTGGGCTTGGGTGGTCCTGCTGAGGGATTATTCGGAGCTGACCCGGTGCCAGGGCGCGGATTCAAAATCGAGGGTTGTGGGTTTGTCAGTACCGGCTTCGGTTGGACTTGTGGTGGTACCGTGCGCACGGGCGGCTCTGGCCGTTGCGCGGGACGCTGTGGGGGTTGCGTGTTGGGAGGGCGGCTCTCACGATTGACATTGGGGGGCTGACCCGCCGGTCGCTGCGCATCCGGGCTACGCTGCGGCTGCTGCTGCTGTTGCTGCTGTTGCTGCTGCTCTCGACGCTTGGCCTCCTCTTCCTTGGTCAAAGGCGGTTGCTGCGCCAGGGCACTTGACGTGGTCAGCGCACAAACGGCGGCACTTCCAAGGAGAAGACCCACGGCAAACATTTGGGCGTGCTTGGCTATCACAGGCTGTCTCCTTGG
>JAYSUN010000611.1:0-2985 GCA_043719045.1 Hyphomicrobiaceae bacterium
CGAAGGTGGCGAAGGCCTGCGCTTTGATGAGCAATCCATCAAGGCTGGCTACGAAGGCATCGTCAACGTCATGTTGCACACGGGCATGCTGGAGTTGCCGGACGGTGTGGATCCCAAAGCGCGCCGCGCTGGTGTCCGGCCGCCGCTCTTCACCAACATGGCCAAGTGGATCCGGGCTGCCGATGGCGGCGTCTTCCGGCCGCGCAAAAAGCAAGGTGAGGCGGTCAGCCAGAATGACCTTCTGGGTTGGATTTCAAACCCGTACGACGATTCCGAAGTTGAAGTTCGAACGCCGGTCAGGGGCATCATCGTCGGCATGACGACCTTACCAATTGTCAACATGGGCGATGCCCTGTTTCATATCGCCTGGCCCGAGGAGTTCGGCCGCTCCAAGACCGATACGCGCGACATGGCCTCCGAGCCGGTCATGGACGAAGACGAAATCATCTGATTGACCAGCACTCGCGCACGCGACGGCCCCTCCTGATTGAGGTCGTCTTGTAAGGGAAGAGAACCCCGGCCGCTCGGCGTGGGGCTCCGCCGACACGGTTGCGGCAGGATTTGTGCGCGATCCCCCCACCCCCTCCGATGTCCCGGAATTTGGCGGGCCACTGGCACGGCAAATATCCGGGACATCGAGGGGAGAGTTCTCATGCGCTGCGAGCGCACAATGATGGAGTTTCTGGGTAGATGGAGGACCGGCCTGATACCAATCCGCACCAACACTGACTTGTGCGGATTGGTGGACGCGCGCAGGGCTGGCCGGGTGGCTGCGCGCCAAGAAAAGAGACGACCAGCCCGCAGTCCCCTAGAGGCAAGAGGCAAGATTTCTGCGGGCTGGTATCAAGCCGGGCTGGAGGTGAGGGGCCGCCACGGGTTCGGACCATTTGCGTCCAAAGCATGGACTGAGAGTTTTTTCACCGATGGCGTCTGCGGGCAGTCATAATGCATCACAATTTCCACTTGTATTAGGTAGCGATTTAAGATCACTCTACTATTCTGGCGCACGAACTCGCCCGACCCGGCTGAGGGCAAACCGGAGTTGCGCACCGTCCACACACCGTGACAGGGGGGCTATGCGGTTGTCACACATTGGCATGCCGCTGTTGATTGCCTTGCTGCCATTGGCTGGGATGGCGGTTCTGCAATTCATTCTGCCGGTCTTGGCGCCCCTCCTGACGGCCACCGCCGGCCGTCCTCCTGAAGCATTCGGCTGGCTTGCCGGGGCCATCGGCCTTGGCTCGATTACGTTTTTGCTCACCTGCCACGCCATCTTGCCCTGTCTCGGCCCGGTTCGCACATTGCGACTCGGTCTCGGGATCGCCATGGCGGGTGTTATCCTGGTTCTCGTCGGCCTCTGGCCGGTGATGATCCTGGGCACCTTCCTGATCGGTTTTGGCTACGCGACGACCACCCCTGCCGGCAGCCAGGTCCTGGCTGATTTTACGCCCCGGGCTCTGTGGGGGACCTTGTTTTCGGTGCGGATGGCAGCCGTCCCGGTCGGCGGCATTGTCGCGGGCGGGCTGGGCGGCTGGGTCGCGGCTGAGCACGGTTGGCGGACGGCACTGGTCCCGGTGATCGGCATTTGCCTCGCGGCAGGCTTGGCCCTCTTTGCCACGCCCGATCGCTACAACGACAGCCGCCCCCTCAAAGTGTTCGTGGCCGCCCGGCTCTTCGATATCGGCAATATCCGCCGTCCCTGGGTCAACTTGAAAAGCATTCCGGGCTTGACGTCGCTGGCATTGGGCGCGTGGTGCCTGTCTTGGGTCCACGCGGTTGTCACCTCGTTCTTCGTGATCTACTTGCATTTCGGACTGGGTTTGCCGCTTGAGCGAGCCGCTGGGTTATTTGCGCTCCTCCAAGGCTTTGCCATTGCTGGCCGCATTCTGTTGGGCGCAATAGCTGACAGAATCGGGTCACCCTTACCGGTGCTGATCGCTCTGGCACCCCTGTCGGCGGCTTCAGCGTTGATGCTGGCGGCCATGAGCGTGGGTTGGAGCCCGACGGAGTTGGCTTTAGGTTCCATCGTCATCGGCTTGACCGTCGGCACTTGGAACGGACTTTATCTGGCTGAAGTTGCTCGTCTCGCGCCCGCAGCGGATGTCGGTGAAGCGACGGCGAGTTCGGCGTTTTTCGGCTTTACGGCATATCTGATTGCGCCGCCCGTCGCCGGCGCCCTGTTCTACCGGATCGGCTTTCAGGCCACCTTTCAAGTCTCGGCCCTGTTCGCTTTGGCCGGTTTGGCCGTCTTTCTCTGGCATAGCCGTTCGCCCGCGGGCCACCGGCAACGGGTGCACCCGGCACGAGCCCGCGCGCTGCCATTCGCGTCGGCATTTGGACTAGGCTTTGGACTGGCCCTGGTCCTGTCCGGCATCGCCTTGCGGGGGGCATTGACGAATGGTGCCCGCGCGGCGCCGACCTACGCGACCCCGGCGCAGGCCGTTGATCACCAACGCCCGGCGATCCCAGACCTTTCGTTCTTGCTCCAGCAAGGCTCAATATCGCCGGCTGGAACAGCGTCCGATGGGGTCACGTCGGAAGCAGCGCTGCAACGCGCCGATCCCATCCTGGCTCAACTCCAAGCGTCACCAAGCGGCCGGTCGGCCCACGCTGAAACCGAAGCCGCTTATTGGCTCCGACATGCCTTGCGTGGCGCCCCACTGCCACCGAAGCCGATGGGTTGGGCGCTGACCCAACTCGGTAGCCTGCTGACGCACGCGCACCACGGCCAACCGCCCGACTATGCATCTGCGCGCCAGCTCTGGGAGGTCGCCGGCCTGTTAGGCGACCCGATTGCGACCTGCTTTGATGCCCAACTCTATGTTTTCGGGCTTGGCGTCGCAATCGACCTTGAACGGGCCCGCCACCTCTATGCACAGGCGCGACAACGCGGTGGTTGCCCGGGCGCTGACAAAGCGTTGACGGCTCTGCGTTGACTATGCCCTTTGACGCTCGGGCTGCGTCACCACGGTGCAGTCCTGCCGG
>JAYSUN010000612.1:0-8344 GCA_043719045.1 Hyphomicrobiaceae bacterium
GCAGTCGGTCAGCGCGCCAACCCGAGATGTCCGGGACGACGATATGTGGGCCGAGATGAAGTTCCTCCTCAGGCAAAAAGATCCAGCCGCCAGGGCCGCCGCGTCCGAGCTCGAACGGCGGGCCGAGGTTCAGGGCGAGCCTATGGGCACCCGTCACGTGCCGTGTAACAGGCCGCGGTTGGGTATGCAGAGTGCCGAAAATGATCTGCCCCATGATTCCAGGCGGCAGCGCCTCGATGTCGGCGTAAGTGGCGGGGCGCTTGGTGAGGGTGGTCATGCAAGATGTCACCTCCCGTTGGCAACGACGATAAGCAATCCCAGGGCCGCAAAAAACAAACTGCCGGCTATCCAGGAGCGGCGCTTGTGACGTTGGCCGTTGGCAGCCAAGACTGCGTCGGGCGGGTCGCGTTCGTGCTCGATATCCGATCGCTCGCGCGCTGAACCGAAATACTTCGGCTCGATACAACGGCGCATCTGCGTTGCTTCGCGAAGGCACCAGAATGCGCACGCGAACAGGACCACCGCCAAAGGGGCCAGCACGGGGTCGCGCATGATCTCACCAATCGACATCACACCGTCTCGGGCAACAGCACATCCGTCCACAGCTCGCTGGGATCCGGCTCGGGGTCGTTCTGGGCAAATTCAGCGGCGGCGTTGACGGTTTCGCGCACCATGCTGTCGATCGCCTTCAGCTCGTCCTCGGTCACCAAGGCGCCTTCCAACAGCCGCTTGCGGACCTGTTCGATCGGATCGCGGGTGTCGCGCATCTTGTCGACTTCTTCGCGGGCACGATACTTGGCCGGGTCGGACATCGAGTGTCCGCGATAGCGATAGGTGAGCATTTCCAGAATGTACGGCCCGTTGCCATCGCGGACCCATTTTGATACGCGATCGCCGACGGCCTTCACCGCGCGCACATCCATGCCGTCGACCTGCTCACCGGGGATGTCGAACGAGGCGCCGCGGTGTGAGAAATCAGTCGTCGCCGCTGCGCGTGATGTCGCGGTCCCCATGGCGTAGCCGTTGTTCTCGATGATGAAGATCACCGGCAGCTTCCACAGTTTGGCCATGTTGAAGGTTTCGTAGACTTGACCCTGGTTGGCCGCGCCATCACCGAAATAGGTCAGGGCTATTTTTCCGTCACCGCGATACTTGTTGGCAAATGCCAAGCCTGCACCCAAGGGCACGTTGGCACCGACGATGCCGTGGCCGCCGTAAAACGCTTTCTCTTTGCTGAACATATGCATCGAGCCGCCCTTGCCGCGCGAATAGCCGCTGCGGCGCCCGGTCAATTCGGCCATGACGCCTTTGGCATCCATGCCGCAGGCCAGCATATGGCCATGATCCCGGTACGTCGTGATGACCTGATCGCCGGGCTTGATGGCCATCTGCATGCCGACCACAACGGCCTCCTGGCCGATGTAAAGGTGGCAAAAACCGCCGATAAACCCCATCCCGTAGAGTTGGCCGGCTTTCTCCTCAAATCGGCGGATCGCGAGCATCTCGCGATAGGCCGTCAACTCCTGCTCCTTGGAGAACGCGGGAATGCTGTATTGGCCATTGGCTTGTGACACTGTGGCTTGGGACACTGGCGATCGTCTCCACGGTCGAAGTTAGCGTAAACGGCCACAATCAGCCAAACCAGCTGGCACCGCAATGGCGTTGCTTCGTCATACTAAAGGTTCAGCGAAACACAAGGGTCCGGCCTCGAAATGCCAGCGCGGTCGTTTGCTGACAGCGGCGCGTGTGGCCCTTTATGTGACAAGGCGTGGACGATGCACCTCCGGCCAAAATCAAAGTTGGCGTGACTTTGTACTTGCGATCAAAAGCAGATGTTGCTAGAAAGACGCTGTTCATGATCATCTCAACTTCCAGGGTGGATCTTCCTGATCCGCTCTTTTTTTGTTTGGTGCCCGCCGTTGCGGTGTCAGGCAGACGACATGAGGTTGTGGTAAACGTGGATGTGTGATGCCGCGGATAATGTCCTCTGGCGCGCACTTGCATTTTTGAATCTCTGCTTCTGGTGATCAATCGACGATGTCCACCCCGCGTGGCCAACTCCCGCACGATGCACGTTTCCTTCGCGAAACCGGCATAGCCGCTCGAATTGCGACCGCAATCGAGCCGGTCATCGAGGATATTGGCTATCGTTTGGTCCGGGTGCAGATGTCTGGCCGCGATGGGCAAACCCTGCAAATTATGGCTGAGCGTTCGGACGGAACCATGTCGGCTGGCGATTGTGAACGCGTGTCGCACGCGGTGTCGCCGGTTCTCGACGTGCTCGACCCGATTGCTGGAGCCTTCCATCTCGAGGTCTCGTCGCCCGGTATTGACCGGCCGCTGGTGCGCCCGTCTGACTTTGAGGATTGGGCCGGTCATGAAGCCAAGATCGAATTGACCGAAATGGTCTCCGGCCGGAAGCGCTTTCGCGGGGTGATCGAAGGCTATGAAGATGGCGAAGTCCGTGTCGCCGCCGAAATCACCGTCAAAGGCCAACCCAAGATGACTGAAGTGTTGGGTTTTCCGGTGGCGTTGGTTGCGGATGCCCGGTTGGTCCTGACCGATGAGTTAATTCGATCCTCGCTGCAGCGTGCGAAAAAGGCCCGCGAGGCCCGTGGCGAGCAATCCGATGAGACCATGGACGGCGCCGACATGCCCGACGACCTTGAAGACATAAAACCGGTGCCGCCGCACAAACACTGAGCGGCTACACTGACTGACCGGTTACACTTAACGACGACTGTCACGCCACTTCACTCCGACAACGCCGACGTTCAACGCAGGGACTTGGGAAACAATGGCTCAGGCTGGAATCGCTGCCAACCGGTTGGAGCTCATGCAGATCGCCGATGCGGTCGCGCGCGAGAAGATGATCGACCGGCGCATTGTCATTAGCGCCATGGAGGACGCCATTCAAAAGGCGGCCAAGGCCAAGTATGGTCTCGAAAACGACATTCGTTGTTTCATCGACCCAAAGTCCGGCGAAACCAAGTTGACGCGCGTCTTGACGATCGTCGAGGCGGTTGAAAACGATGCCACGCAAATCCGGCTGATCGATGCGCAGAAGCGCAACGGCGCGGCTGAGCTTGGCCAGGAGTTGGTTGAAGTCCTGCCGGCGTTCGATTACGGCCGCGTTGCCGCTCAGAATGCCAAACAGGTGATTGTCCAGAAGGTGCGCGAAGCCGAACGTGATCGCCAGTTCGGAGAGTACAAGGACCGGATCGGCGAGATCATCAATGGCACGGTCAAGCGCACCGAATACGGCAACGTCATTGTCGATCTGGGTAAAGCTGAAGGCATCATCCGTCGCGATGAAATGATCCCGCGCGAGAACGTCCGCCTCAACGATCGGATCCGCGCTTATGTCTATGACGTGCGCCGGGAACAACGTGGACCACAGATCTTTCTGTCGCGGGCGAAGCCTGAGTTCATGGCTAAATTGTTTGCCCAGGAAGTGCCCGAGATTTACGACAACATCGTCCAGATCAAGTCGTGCGCGCGTGATCCTGGTAGCCGCGCCAAGATCGCCGTTATCTCGCGTGACAGCTCGATTGATCCGGTTGGCGCCTGCGTTGGGATGCGTGGACAGCGCGTCCAGGCCGTGGTTGCGGAACTGCAAGGCGAGAAGGTCGATATCATCCAGTGGAAGCCGGATGCGGCCGAGTTCATTGTCAACGCGTTGGCGCCTGCTGAAGTCAGCAAGGTGGTTCTCGATGAAGAGACCAACCGAATTGAAGTCGTGGTGCCCGAAAGCCAGTTGTCTCTGGCGATCGGCCGTCGCGGCCAGAACGTGCGATTGGCCTCGCAACTGACCGGCTGGGATATTGATATCCTCACCGAACAGGAAGAGAGCGAACGCCGTCAGAAGGAATTCACGGCGCGTTCGTCGCTGTTCATGGAAGCGCTCGATGTCGATGAGGTGATCGCACAGTTGCTCGCCTCGGAAGGTTTTGAGACAGTCGAAGAGGTCGCATTCGTTGACATTGGCGAAGTCGCCCATATCGAAGGCTTCGATGAAGATACGGCAACTGAAATTCAGACGCGTGCGCGTGACTATCTGGAAGCCCAGGAGGCCAAGCGTGAAGCGCGCAGGAAGGATCTCGGCGTGGCCGATGAACTGAAAGACATCCCCGGCTTGACGACTGCGATGTTGGTCGCACTTGGCGAGAATGGTGTGAAGTCCGTTGAGGACTTCGCGGATTGCGCAGCCGACGACCTGCTGGGCTGGACGGAACGCAAAAAAGACAAGGACGCCGAGGTTGTGCGTCACATGGGCTTCCTCGCAGGCTTCGACGTCACCAAGAAGGATGCCGAAGATATGATCATGACGGCGCGCGTTGCGGCGGGCATGATTACCCAGGCGGATCTCGACGAGATGAAGGCCCAGGCCGCAGCTGCGGAAGCAGCGACCGCCCAGGCTGCGTCTGATGCAGAAGCGGCAGCGGCAACAGCCGCAGCCAAATCTTAACCCGCGCAATGCGTCGGAGCACTGAGCCTCGTGACCGAATCGGAACCGGCACATCCTGCCGGCACCACACTCGGAGCCGTCCACGCTGCAGCCGCCAGGCTGCGGCAATGCGCAGTCACGCGGACTGAGAAATCCATCGACGACATGATCCGTTTTGTCGCGGGTCCAGACGGCGCCATCGCGCCTGACCTAGCGCAGAAGTTACCTGGGCGCGGCGTTTGGGTGACCGCAACCCGGCTGGCCGTCGAGCAGGCCGTGGCTCGCAATGTGTTCACCAAGTCGCTGAAACGGCATGCAAAACCAAATCTGGACTTGGCGGACTTGGTTGAGCAGATGCTGTTGGAACGGCTGCGTCAGGCCGTCAGCTTCGCCAACAAGGCTGGCCTGATCGTCACCGGCTTCACTAAGGTTGAAGCCGCGATCGAGGCTGGCAAGGTGATCAGCCTTATTCAGGCCTTTGATGCCGCCGATGATGGCGTCGAGCGGCTGCAACGGAAGTATCGGGCGGTGTCTGAAGCCCGTGGCCGTCGGGCTATGTTAACACGTCATTTCGGCATCGATGATTTGAGCATGGCTTTGGGCCGGTCAAATGTGGTACATGCCGCTCTAACTGAAGGTGGACAGGCCCGCGCATTTCTGCGCGACAGTCTGCGCCTCGAACGATTTCGGCAGAACGAAGAGACTCCCAGCGCACCTGTTCCGGCCATTGCGGCCGGAGCGCAGAGCGGTTTGAGCACGGACAAGGCGAGCACGGACACCGTATGAGCGAGACGAAAGACACTTCAGACAAGACAGCGCGGAGCGCAACTCCAGCTGCGCCGGTTTCCGGGGCTGGTGCTACACCCGTGCGTAAGCCTCTCAGTCTGACGAGCACACGCACCGAGGTGTCCGGCCATATCCGGCAGAGCTTCTCGCACGGTAAATCAAAATCGGTTGTCGTCGAGGTCAAGCGTAAAAAGACCATCGCCAACCCCGGGGAAGGTGATGCCGGTCCAACCGGTCGTCGCGAGACGCCGGCCGAGGAGGCGAAGCGTCTCGGCTTGTCGATAGCGGTCATCGAAAACCGCCGCAAGGTGGTCGATGCCGAGCGTGAGCGGCAGGCCAAAGAGCGCGCCGAAATTGATGAACGCGACCGCGTGGCCGCCGAGGCACGAGCCAAAACTGAAGCTGAAGCTGAGGCATTGCGCGCCACGAGTGACGCTGACGCTGCGACCGCGAACCCGGCTTCGGTCCCGTCGCCAACTGAGGTTGGTGAGGCTGGAGCTCACGCAGCACCATCCGCCGTCAATCCAGCAACGGCAGCACCTGCCGGTGCCGCACCATCTGAGCCGGTACCGGGTGCCAGCGCATCGCCATCGCGGACCTATGACCGGAACGCGACGCCATCGCGTCCGCAGTCATCGTCAGCGCCAGGGGTCCGCACGTTGGCGCCGCAGGGGCGGACGGGGGCTGGCGTGCCGGTGGTGCGGCCAGGGGATCGTCCCGCCGATCGTGGCACCGATCGTCCGGGGGATCGGCCGACGGATCGCGCTCGACCGGGCGATCCACCGCGCCGCGGCCTTGATGCCCGCGCGCCGGAGCCATTGTCGATTCGACGCCCGACGCGCGGTGCCGATGCCAGTGGCGGGGCTGAGGATGAAGTGCGGGTCGTCAAGAAGGGCGGCCTCAAGATCTTTGTCAAGGCTCCCGAAAAGGCGCCCGAGGAAAAGAAAGAGCGTGGCAAGCTCACCATCAACAATGCGCTGAATGACGATCAGCGTGAACGGTCGCTGGCGTCGCTGCGCCGTAAACGCGAGCGTGAACGGCTCAAGGCTCTTGGCGCGCCGCAAGCTCGTGACAAGGTCATGCGCGAAGTCGTCATTCCTGAGGCCATCACGATTCAGGAACTCGCCAACCGCATGACTGAACGTGCGGTCGACGTCATCAAGCTCTTGATGAAACAAGGCACGATGCACAAGATCAATGACGTCATTGACGCCGATACGGCCGATCTGATCGTCACTGAGTTCGGCCACAAGGTAAAGCGCGTGTCCGAAGCCGATGTGCTTGATGGCTTCATCGCCGCCAAGGACACCGACGACGACCAGGAGGCACGCGCGCCCGTCGTGACCATCATGGGCCACGTCGATCACGGCAAGACCTCGCTGCTCGACGCCATCCGCAAAACCAGCGTCGTGGATAGCGAAGCCGGTGGCATCACACAGCATATCGGCGCTTATCAGGTGATCACGGATACCGGCCAGGAGATCACGTTCATCGACACCCCCGGCCACGAGGCGTTCACCGCCATGCGTGCGCGCGGCGCCAAGGTGACGGACATCGTTGTCCTCGTTGTCGCAGCGGACGACGGTGTGATGCCGCAAACGATCGAAGCCATCAATCACGCGAAGGCGGCTGGCGTGCCGATCATCGTCGCCATCAACAAGATCGACAAACCCACCGGCGATCCGAAGCGCGTTCGCACAGAGCTTCTACAACATGAAATCGTCGTGGAAAGCATGGGTGGAGATACACTCGAAGTTGCGGTGTCCGCCACCAAAGGCACCAATCTCGACAAGTTGCTCGAGGCCATCGTTCTGCAGTCGGAAGTTCTGCAGCTCAAAGCCAACGCCAATCGCTCGGCGGAAGGTTTCGTCATCGAAGCTAAGCTCGAACGCGGTCGCGGCCCGGTCGGTACTGTGCTGGTTCAGCGTGGCACTCTCAAGGTCGGCGATATTGTCGTGGCTGGTAAAGCCTGGGGCCGCGTGCGCGCATTGATCGATGATCTTGGCGTTCACGTCGACGAAGCCGGCCCGTCCGTACCGGTTGAAATCCTGGGCTTTGACTCAGCGCCTGAGGCTGGTGATCAGTTTGCGGTCGTTGAGAGCGATTCTCGCGCGCGTGAAATCACCGACTACCGCATTCGCAAGCGCCGCGACACGCTCGGCGCTGCCTCCAGCTCACGCACGCTGGAAGGCATGATGCAGCAACTGAAAGATGCCAACCGCAAAGAATTCCCCCTGGTCATCAAGGGTGACGTGCAGGGCTCAATCGAGGCCATCGCAGGTGCGCTTGCGAAAGTCGGCAACGCCGAGGTTTCTGCGCGCCTCGTGCACTCAGGTGTCGGCCAGGTCACCGAGTCGGACGTGGCTCTCGCCAATGCCTCGAAGGCCATTATCATCGGGTTCAACGTCCGCGCCAACGCTCAGGCCAAGCAAGCTGCGGAGCAACAGGGTCTCGAAATTCGCTACTACAATATCATCTACGATCTCGTCGATGAAGTGAAAGGCGCGATGTCTGGTTTGTTGGCCCCGACCAAGAAGGAAACCTTCCTGGGCTACGCGACCATCAAGCAGGTCTTCAATATCTCGAAGCAGGGCAAAGTCGCGGGTTGCGTCGTCACCGACGGTCGTGTGGAGCGTGGCGCCAAGGTTCGTCTGTTGCGTGACAAGATCGTCATCCATGAAGGCACCCTATCGATCCTCAAGCGCTTCAAGGACGACATGAAGGAGGTCCACTCCGGTCAGGAGTGCGGCATGGCGTTTGCCAACTATCAGGACATCCGCGAGGGTGACGAAATCGAGTGCTTCACAGTCGAGATCATCAAGCGCTCGCTGTAACGACCTCGACGTCAATGCCAAACACGTCAAACGGTGGCCCGCAACGGCCGCCGTTTTTACTATGGTGCGCCAGGCATGGCACACCCAGGGGAATTCAATTCTGGCTCAGGCGTTCCAGCATCAGCCGCAGCCTCGCCTACGGCGGCGAAAGGAGCGAGCCCCGCCCGATGATCCCAACTCCAACTCATGATCCCAACTGATGATCTGTGAATGGAACAGCCCGGTGGCGCGCCCAATGCAAAACGGCCGCCAGATCCGGCGGCCGTGCGGTGAGATT
>JAYSUN010000613.1:0-2984 GCA_043719045.1 Hyphomicrobiaceae bacterium
CTTGCGCACGACATCCAGACCAACTCGAAGGGCGAAACGCTGCTGATGGCATTGCGCAAGGGGTTTGATGCATCATTGAAGGCGCAGCAAGGCCAGGGCGCGGCGACGCTGAGCCAGAAAGCGCTGATCTTCACGGAATCCCGCAAAACGCAGGAGTATCTGTTCAAGATCCTGCAAGGCACTGAGTTCGCGGGCAAAGTCGCGATGTTCAACGGCTCGAACACGGATGCGCTGTCGAAGGAAATCTATGAGCGCTGGCGCAAACGGCACAGCGGCACCGACCGCGTCACCGGTTCGCCGTCGGCGGACATGCGCGCGGCGCTGGTTGAGCACTTCCGCGATGAGGCGACGATCCTGCTGGCAACCGAGGCGGCGGCCGAAGGTGTCAACATGCAGTTCTGCAATCTGGTCGTGAACTACGATCTGCCGTGGAACCCGCAGCGCATTGAACAGCGTATCGGCCGTTGCCATCGCTATGGCCAGAAGTTCGACGTCGTGGTGGTCAACTTCCTCAACAAGGCCAATGCTGCCGACGTGCGCGTGCACCAGCTGCTGCGCGAAAAATTCAAGCTGTTCGATGGCGTGTTTGGGGCCAGCGACGAGGTGTTGGGCGTCGTCGAAGCCGGAGTTGAATTCGAGAAGCGCATCGCCGCGATCTACCATAAGTGCCGGTCACCGCAGCAGATCGACTTCGAATTCAACGAGTTCCAGACCGAGTTGGAGGCCAAGATCACCGAAGGCCGCAGCAATGCGCGCGCCATGTTGCTGGATAATTTCGACCAGGAAGTGATCGAGAAGGTGAAAGTAGAGAGCAACGCCACGCTGAGCCGTTTCCAGGCGCGGCTTTGGGCGCTCACCCGCAACCGGTTGGCTGACTATGCGGCGTTCGTCGATGCTGACTACAGCTTCACGCTGCACGACAATCCGTTTCCTGAAACAAAAATGCACGTCGGCCCTTATCGCATGGGCAAGGCGGTAGAGGATGCCAACACCTACCGGATCGGCCACCCGCTGGCGCAGCATGTCGTTGACGGATCGCTGGCGTTGGTGACACCGGATGCCGAGCTGACGTTCGATCTCACGGGCAGCGGGCGCAACATCGCCGCCCTCACTCCCCACATCGGCAAGGGTGGGTGGCTCGCCATCGACAAACTGACGATCACGGCGCTCGATGCTGAGGATGAGATCGTGTTCGCTGGCACCACTGACGACGGTGCGACGCTAGGGCTCGAAGAATGCCGACGCTTGTTTGATTTACCGGCTCGCACGGGCACGCCGATGACACCGTCCGTCGTGGCGCGGGCCGGACTGGAGCAGATCGGCAATCAGCACAAGGAAGCGATCCTCAGCCGCTTGACGGAGCGTGACGGCAAGTCGTTCGACGTTGAGAACGACAAGCTGGACAAGTGGGCGGACGACCGCCGCAGCACGCTGAAAGCGGAACTTGAGGAGCTTGAAGAAGAGATCAAGGCGGCGAAGAAATCAGCTCGGGTTGCCCCCACCCAGCCGGAGAAGCACCAGCGCCAGCGTGAGGTCCGCAAACTCGAGACCAAGCGAGACGAGGCGTTCCTCACTTTTCACGAGGCGGCCCGTGCCGTCGAGGCGGAGAAGGATCGCATCCTTGACAACATCGCTGCTCGTTTGGAACAGGCCACAGCGTCGGAACGCCTGTTTACAGTGCGTTGGCGGGTGGTTTAGCGGCCAGTCAGTTGCCGCTACCGCTAATTGAGATTTCGAGCCCCCTGATCTCGTTTTCTAGCTTCTGGCACTGGTTTGCATCTTTGGTTTCAGCCAGCATCGCCTTCAAATTCCTGACTTTTTCCTTCATGTCTTCAACTTGAGCCTTCGAGTATTTCACAGGCAGCCTCCATGAATGACCGACGAGCTTGGTGTTCCATCGACTTTGGAACGCTCGATCATGTCGGCGGCGGCTTAGTTTTACAAGAGCGATCCAGGTTCGGGTGCAATGTGGGTTGGTTGCCCGCGTCCTGGCGACTATAAGGCACCATTGAACAGGTCGCAGTTTGACGATGGGGCAGAACGTGAGCAAGAAGGCCAAGGACGCGCCAACAGCGGCGGAACTGCCGGAGACGCTGGATTTGCGGTCGCTGGACATCGCGGCGAAGCGGCGGGCGGAGCTGCTGCGGCTGTTTCCGGAGGTGCATACCGAGGGTGACAAGATCGACTTTGAGCGGCTGCGGGCGGCGCTTGGCGAGACCATTGATACCGGGCGGGAGCGTTATGGGCTGACGTGGCCCGGCAAGGCCCATTGCGCCCGCACGATCCAGGCGCCGAGCATGGGCACGTTGCTGCCTGTGCCGGGGGAGAGCGTCAACTTTGATACGACGGAGAACCTGATCATCGAGGGCGATAACCTCGAAGTGCTCAAGCTGTTGCAGAAGTCGTATCTGGGTCAGGTCAAGATGATCTACATCGACCCGCCCTATAACACCGGCAACGACTTCATCTACCCCGACAACTTCGGCGAAAACCTCAAGACCTATCTGCAGTATACTAGGCAGGTCGACGCCGAGGGCCGCCGCTTCGGCACCAACACCGAGGCCGACGGCCGCTTCCATTCCAAATGGCTCAATATGATGTACCCGCGCCTGTTCCTGGCGCGGAACTTGTTGAAGGAAGATGGGGTGATTTTTGTCAGCATTGACGATCACGAGTTGGAAAACGCGCGTCGGCTATTGAATGAAATCTTCGGTGAAGAAAATTTTGTCAACGCTGTCGTTTGGGAAAAAATCTACACGACTAAAAATGACTCAACACTGATTTCGGGCTGTCACGACTACGTCCTGGTTTATGCTCGGAGCATTACAGAGTGCGACCTCGGTGCACTGCCCAGATCAGAGGAGATGGATGCTCGATATACGAATTCTGACAACGATCCACGCGGCGCTTGGAAGCCAATTCCTATGTATGCTGATGGTGAAAGAAGAACCGGTCGGTTTACCATCGTTGGGCCAACCGGGCGG
>JAYSUN010000614.1:0-2983 GCA_043719045.1 Hyphomicrobiaceae bacterium
GGAATGCGCGACGGTAAAGGCGGTGACTTGCACCAGGAGCGGGCGCCACTGGGTGCTCAGCAGGAACAGGCCGAGCACGAACAGGATGTGATCGATGCCAAGTGGCAAGATGTGCGTGAACCCTTGTGCAACGTACTCATAGAAAGCGATCACCCGGCTTTTCGGTGGCCCGGACAACAACGGAACATCAGCGTTTGCTGCCCCATCCTTGAGCCAGTTGGTCTCAAGTTCATCGCTGCCGGCACGTTTCACCCGGAGCACGCTGGATCCGAATGCCGCTGGATAGGTCCACCGAAAAGTCTTCGTTTCAGCGGGTATTGCGCCCGTCAATCGGATTGTCGAAATGCGTGCCAATGCGGCATCTTTAACTTCCGACACCTCGACGGCGGTTACCTGCAGCGGGGACTTCACGCCATCGATGGCAATGCCCGTCTCGCGCAGCCAGCGCGGGGCGAAGGCATCAAAGCGGGACCGGAGTTCCTGGGCGGAAAGCGCTCGGAGTTGATTGTATTGTTTGGCCTCCGGCGCGTCGTTCGTATCTTTGTGTTCGGGCCCGATGCCAGCCAACAGGGCTTCGATATTGGCTGAAACGGTAATGTCGATTCTGCCAGCTTGGGAAAGGTCCGCGGTCACGACGGCCGGGCGCACTTCATGTGCTGCGGCTGATAAAGCGCTTGCGATCAACACGACGATTGGCACCAGAGCCGTCTGAAACATTCGAAACATGTATGAAGATCCCAAGTTGATCAGGGTGTCGATGTGGCTTCGGAGTGTTGTAACTTTCGCCTTCGGCACACGTAGTTGCAAGCAGCTTGTTCGACAGATACGTGGCAACGGGCAAAACGGAGACATCCGCGTGCTAAAAAAAATTCAGGCGGCGATCGCAGCCTTGGTCATCACTGCGGGCGCGGCTCAGGCTCATGAGTTCTGGCTCGATCCGGTTCAGTTTTCACCTGGAGTTGGGGCACGCGTCCCGATTGTATTTCGCAACGGCATGAATTTCCTCGGCGACAGTTACCCCTTTGTACGAGCCTGGTCGAAGCGATTTTCGGTGTTCGACGGCAAGGGCGAACGCCAAATCAAGGCCGTTCAGGGCGATGACCCAGCCGCTGAGGTTCTGTTCCCCAATGCGGGTTTGGCTGCCGTGGTTTTTGAGCGTGCGCCAGATCGGGTGACGTACAAAACGGTCGAGCACCTACTTGAGACACTGGATGATGAAGGCTTGGAAGTGATCGCCGCGCAATACCGAGCTATGAAAGACCCGCCCAACACCGTGACCGAGAGTTACGCGCGTTTTGCCAAGACGTTGCTAAACGTGGGGCCGAACGTGGGCAGCGGCGCGAGCCTTGCTGCAAGCACCGGCGCGGACCGCGCGGTTGGTCTGGCAATGGAAATCGTGGTTGAAACCAATCCCTATCTCTTAGCCAAAGATGCGCCACTGGTTGCACGCGTCCTGCAGGGCGGCAAGCCAGTGGTCGACGCACAGGTTAAGGCGTTCAATCGCGCTGACCCGGTCTCTCCTCGCCGCGTTCGCACAGATGCTGATGGGCGTGTGGTCTTTAACGGGCTGATGGCCGGTGAGACCATGCTGAGTGCCGTCGTCATGTCACCCGGCGATCCGAAGGCGCGCGATGTAAAAGACCGCAACGATTGGATCAGTTTATGGGCAAGCGTGACGTTCAAACGGCCGTGAATGAACGTCGAGCGTTCAGCGCTGATAAGTCTTTCGCCACGCCGCAAAGTCGGTCTTGGTCAGATCGTCTGTGGCTGGATAGAGCCCGAGGATCGAACGCCCCTCACGGACCTTTGCAGTAACAAAGTCTTCAAACACGGTCATTTCGACCGCCTCGTCCGCAATCTCGTCAGCGATATGTGCGGGAACCACGACACAGCCGTCGGCATCACCAACAATGACGTCGCCGGGAAAGACTGGTGCATCACCGCAACCAATGGGCACGTTGATGTCGATGGCTTGATGGACAGTCAGGTTCGTTGGCGCCGATGGCCGGACATGAAACGAGGGCATCTCCAGTTTGGTGATCTCAGCGGCATCGCGAAAACCGCCGTCGGTGACAATCCCAGCGACGCCACGCACTTGCAGCCGTGTGACCAGGATCGACCCGGCCGATGCGGCACGTGCATCTTTGCGGCTGTCGATGACGAACACGGCGCCCGGCGGGCATTCCTCAACAGCTTGGCGCTGAGGGTGTCCGCGGTCCAGAAACACACTGATCGGATTGAGATCCTCCCGCGCCGGCATATAGCGCAGCGTGAAAGCTTCGCCGACCATCGTCGGTTTTCCAGGGTCCAGCGGTTGCACGCCCTGGATCATCTGATTGCGAAATCCGCGCTTGTAGAGGGCCGTGCAGATCGTAGCCGTGCTAACCGTTTTCAGCTTTTCGCGGGTGCTTGACGTGAGGGGCATGAGTGCGGGTCCGTGGTTATGCGGCTTGTGACGAGACTGGAACGAGATAGTCACTTTAACAAAATGAGGGTCTTTGTCGGTTGCGATTGCCGGCCCGGTTGAGAGGGGGAATGCCTCAGACTTGGAAATTGTGGGGAATTTGTCATTTCCAAATCTGGAAACCTCGGCGGATCAAGTTGATTAATTGATTGCTGGTTCATCCACCGGTTTGCCGAAGCTTGTTTCCAGAAAATCGAAATCGCATCCGTCATTGGCTTGCTTGATGTGCTGCGAGAACATCCAGCCGTAACCACGCTCATAGCGTGGTTGCGGTTTGGGCAACGCCGCGCGGCGCTTGGCCAACTCTGCATCGGAGACATTGAGATTGATAGTTCGTGCCGGCACGTCGACGGTGATGGTGTCGCCGGTTTTCACCAAAGCCAGGGGGCCGCCGACATACGACTCCGGCGCGACGTGCAAGATGCAGGCGCCGTAGCTGGTGCCGCTCATGCGCGCATCGGAAATGCGGATCATGTCACGCACGCCTTGTTTGACGAGCTTGGTCGGGATCGGCAACAT
>JAYSUN010000615.1:0-8340 GCA_043719045.1 Hyphomicrobiaceae bacterium
TGCGACGCTGTGACCTTAAGCCCTTGAGATTAAGTTCAGATGATGAGGTACGGTTAACCAATTATGACGCCATTGCCCGCGCAGTGACAAAGGCTGCGACGGCGTCGGCTGCAGCTGCAAGATTGCCTTTGCGCGTGAACCCTGACGCCCCACGTGGGCCAAAGTCATGATCGCCATCGCCGATCCAGTCGAGCGTCACCGAAGATGGTAGCTCGCCTCTGGCAATCAGTGCCTCGACTTCGACGCGGTTGCCGAAGGGATCGCGTTCGCCTTGCACGATGAGCGCCGGGCAGGCCAGTTTTTCGAGATGCATGATGCGCCACGTCTGCGCTTGATTGGGCGGGTGAAACGGATAACCAAGACAGACTAGGCCAACACATTGACCGGCCGCTAACAGATCGTCGGCGACCATACTGGCAATGCGTCCGCCCATCGATTTGCCGCCCACGATAAGCGTCAACCCGCCTGCAGCCGCCATCGCCGCAGTGCGGTATTCGCCAAGGAGCGTCTCGGCTTTAGGTGCCGGGCGTTTTTTGCCTCCGGTTCGACGCCGCGCCATGTACGGAAATTCAAAGCGCCAGGTTTCGATCTGACGTGCGGCCAGCAGCGTCGTCATCTGTTCCATGAAGGTACTGTCCATGGGCGCACCCGCACCATGAGCCAGCAACAGTCGCGCAATCGGCGCCTCAGCCGTGGTCTTGAGAAACTCGGTCATCAGATCTTTCAGGTTTGGTCAGCGCTGCGGCACGACGGCATCGCCAGTCGTCGCCACGGGTTCAGCCGCCGCTGACCGCGCGGGACGCCCCGGCACCACGCCTGCGATCACCTCGTCAAACACCGCCAGGAACTCGACAGCACCGGGGCGCTTGATACTGATGTCCATGCGCTCATCCAGCGCCTTTAACAACTCCGCTCCGGTTTTTTCACGGACGATGGCATTGCGATAATAGCCGCCCTGCTCGAACATGTTGGCCGTGGGCGCCAGTCGCCCGACTGGCTCCATCATCTCGAGGCCATTGCGCGGCCCAGCCAAATTCATGATTTCAAGTTCGGCGCCATTTAAACTGGAGCGGCCCGCATCAGCGGCGGCCTGAACGATGCCTTTGAGCTTCAGTGCCTGCAGCCACGGACCGATATCGGCGTCCATATTGAGAGTGTGGATGGCGAGCCCTGGTGGTGTTTGGGCAAAGCGCACGTGCGCACGCCATTCGTTGGGCACACTGCGGGCTGCGGCCAGCATCTGCCTGACGACACCGGCTTTCCATCGCCAATGCTGGACGTGTTGTGGGTGCGCACCGGGTTGTGCTGCCATCGACTCGAGACGGCGGAGAAACTCATCACCGTACTTCACCAATTCGCTCGTCGAGTTGGCGGCAAGCAATTGCGCGTAACCCAAGGCCGACGAAATCGGTCGGCCCTGCCTGGTCAATGGGTCGAAGCCTGCCTGCATATCGTAAGTGCCGTTGCCCCCGGTTTCGAGCGCATAGACGCGCACGACTTGCAGTTTCGTCAAACCGGCCGCCAGCGCTTCGATGACAAAGCGACGCTTGAAGTCGCGCTCTGTCGTCAACGCCGGTCCAAACTGAAACTGTGCCTGCGCCGCAGCCAGATAGTCCGCGACAACCGGCATGGTCTTGTCGGCTTCAGCCGGCCGCGGCAGCTCTGAGATGATTTTGGCAACATCCGGCGGAAGCGGCGGTCCAGCGTACTTCGGTGGTTGCTCCATCACGTAGTCGGTGGCGACCATTGCGACGGCGGGACCACGCTTTTTACGGCGGTGATCGCGGCGTTCCTCGATCAACGCCCAATACATTTCGAGTTGCCGATCAAAGCCACGGCGCGCGATCAGGTGAGCTTGATAGGCCTGGATCTGTTCAGGCGTCAGACGTGCCGCGAGATCCGGCGCAATCTTAGGCTCGGCCCAAGCCGATGTGGCGCACGCCAGCAGGGCGAAACCAAAGCTGCCCCGCAAAAATATCCGACGTGTTGCCAAACCCTGCATTGGTCCGCCCTGAGAATCGACCAGAAGCCACCCCAATTCCACCTTGAACCACCAATGCATGAAAGAAGTAAGGCGGCGTTAACGTCGGCCAACTCGAAGTGGCCTTATAGCGGCTCCCAGTTGAACACGTCCGCCGAGCGATCGAGGGGATAGAACGCGCTCTGAAAGGCGGGCAGCATCGTCGAGGCGATATCCTCGGGCGTCCAACCGCCGTCCTTGTGCGCCGAACGGACAGGGCGCGGCTGCGACATCAGAAAAATCTCATCCTTCCGCACCGCAAAAATCTGGCCGCTGACGGCGTTGGCCTGCTCGCTCAACAAGAACACGCATAAGGGTGCAATTTTCGCCGCGGTCATCGTATTCTGGATGCGCTCGACGCGCGCTTTTTGCTCAGCCGTGTCGACGGGGATGGTCCCGATCAAGCGAGACCAGGCAAAAGGCGACACACAGTTCGAGCGGACATGAAATTTAGCCATGTCCAATGCGATCGACTTTGACAGCCCGACGATCCCCATTTTCGCGGCCGCATAGTTGGCTTGGCCGAAGTTTCCGATCAACCCGGACGTCGAGGTAAAATGCACGAAAGCGCCGCGGTTCTGCTCTTTGAAGTGAGGTGCTGCCGCTTTACTCATGTAAAATGAGCCGTACAAGTGGACCTTCATGACCGCATCCCAGTCCACGACGCTCATGCGGTGGAAGATGCGGTCGCGCAGAATGCCGGCATTGTTGACGACGCCATCAATGCGCCCAAACGCCTGCACGGCGGTTTTGACCATTCGGTCCGCGCCCTCCGGGTCCGAGACGCTGTCGCCATTGGCGATGGCGTCACCGCCAGCTTTACGGATCTCTTCAACCACCTGCTCGGCCACGGTCTTGTCACCGCCCTCACCCTCAGCCGAGCCGCCGAGGTCATTGACGACAACTTTGGCGCCGTGCCTCGCAGCCATCAGCGCGATCTCCCGGCCAATACCACGGCCGCCGCCCGTGACGATGATGGATTGGCCGTCAAGCATTCTGGTCATGGGCGTTTCCTCTGGGGGCGTTTTCCATCGGCGACAATTGCGCAATCATGGCCGGAGCACCAGAGCCCGCCAGCGGACAATCCTGATTTGGCCGCATCGCGAGCCCTTTCACGCCGCAATCCAACCTTAACCCCTGTGCGTGCACAACCGGCTGAGGTGAGCTCGACCTGCGGGTAAGGGAGATTCGAATGCCGACACTATTCTCCGGCAGGGTCGTTGGCATCGCTGTTCTGGCAGGTCTGAGTGCTGCGTGCGCATGGTCGAAACCAGACCCGCAATTGAGCCCCTGCGATACCATCACGGGCATAGCCACCAACTATGGCCGTGCCGCCACACTCCGACTGGCCGAGACCAATTTCAAGGCACAAGCGCCGACCATCCGCGGCGAACTCTTCGGCTCAGGCGTTCGGCGCATTCGAGTGATCGGCCAACGGCGGACGTGCGAACCATACAGCGTCCTCGGCGGCAGCACGGGCTTGGTCACGTGTCGTGTCCAGGCGCGCGTCTGTGGACGTTACAACGCCAGATAGGGATCGAACGCACGGGGGGCGGGCCATGTTGTCAACCCCGCAGGCAATGAGCCAATCCTGCAGACGAGGACAATCTGCTGTGCCGTCCCAAAGCCACCTGAGCCATTCCGTGCCCCGGCTGCCCATGCTAAGGCCGACGCATCACCCTTGTTCAGCGGCGCGCACCCCTATGTATCCAATTCTCAAAGGCATTCGCATTCTCGATATCACGGCTGTGATATTGGGGCCTTACGGTGCCCAGATCCTCGGCGATCTCGGTGCTGAAGTCATTAAAATTGAGCCCCCAGAGGGAGACGGCATGCGCCCCATCGCGCCGCTCGGTGGTCCCGGCATGTCGCACATCTTTGCCAACAACAACCGCAACAAAAAGTCAGTGGCGCTCGACTTGAAGTCAGAGGCCGGCAAGACTGCATTGCGAAAGCTGGTCCCGACCGCTGACGTATTGATTCACAACATGCGCCAGGAGGCGCTCGATAAGCTCGGCTTCAGTTTCGAGGCCACCCGCAAACTGCAGCCGCGGCTGATCTATTGTGCCGCCGTCGGCTATGGCCGGGATGGCCCCTATGCCGGTCGCCCCGCCTACGACGACGTCATCCAATCGGCATCCGGGATCGCAGGCTTGTTTCAGATGCGCGACGGCAATGCTGCCTATGTCCCGAGTATCGTTGCCGACAAAGTCACCGGATTGCATTTGGCCTACGCGGTCCTTGCCGCTTTGCTGCAGCGCGAGCGCTCGGGCACGCCACCGGACTATGTCGAAATTCCCATGTTCGAGACCATGGTGGCGTTCTCGCTGAGCGAACACATGGCACAGGCCACGTTCGGTGCTCCAACGACCGACGGCTATGTCCGGGTCATTTCGGCCGATCGCAAACCCTATCGCACCAAGGACGGCTTCATCGGGGTCTTGCCTTACACCCAAGACAAATGGACAAAAGTGCTCAACGAAATCGGCGTTGGCCATGTCGCCAAAGAAGGGTGGTTTCTGGATCCAACCGAACGCTCAAAACACGTCGGTGATCTCTATGGGATGTTGACTGAAGCCTTGCCGAAACGCACCACTGCGGAATGGTGTGAAACCTTTATGCGGCTGGACGTGCCGCATTCGCCTGTGAACTCACCCACCCAGTTGCTGTCCGATCCGCATCTGCAAGCGGTTGGCTTTTACGACACCAATTTCTCCGCCGAGACGCCGATGAAGCGCAATCTGCGGGCCCCGATTAAGTTCGGTGGTCTGGTGCAGGAGGCCGATTTGCCCCCGCCAATGCTAGGCGGTGACACGGCCTCGATCCTGCGAGCAGCGGGATTGAGCGAGCCGGAGATCGCAGCTGCGACTATCAAAAGCGCTTAATAGCGGTCCCATAAGTCCTCACGCGCCGATTGGAATTTGACGATGCCCAAGTTTGCCGCCAATTTGTCGTTCTTGTTTCAGGATCTGCCATTCCTTGATCGGTTTGATGCGGCCGCAAAGGCCGGTTTCAAGGCTGTTGAATTCTTGTTCCCGTACGAGTTTCCAAAGGCCGAAATCGCTACACGTCTCAAGGCGAACGGGCTGACACAAGCCCTCTTCAATCTGCCACCTGGTGATTGGGCCAAGGGTGAGCGCGGCCTTGCCGCCGTGACCGGTCGAGAGGCCGAGTTTGAGGCAGCCGTCAAAACGGCACTCGACTATGCATACGCACTCAACTGCAAGCTCATTCACGCCATGCCGGGATTACGTCACCACGGCACCGACCGGAAGACTTACATCGCAAATCTCAGGACGGCTGCGCGAATGGCCGGGAGCGCGGGCGTCGGCGTCATCATCGAGCCGATCAACACGCGCGACATCCCAGGCTTTTTTTTGAATACGACCCACGAGGCCCGCGCGGTCATTCACGAGGTGGCTGAGCCCAATCTGGGCCTCCAGTTCGACTTGTATCACCGGGCCATTCAGGAGGGGGATGTGGCGATGGCGGTTCGTGAGTTTGGCCACTTGGCACGCCATTACCAGATCGCGAATCCGCCGGATCGCGGCGAACCTGATATCGGTGAGATGAACTATAGCTACCTGTTCCAAGAAATCGACAAGACCGGTTACACGGGTTGGGTCGGCTGTGAATACAAACCACGCGGCGACACGGTCGCTGGATTGAAATGGACCAAAGCCTGCGGCGTCACACTGGCCTGACGCGATCAACTCTTCACTGGCAAACATTCAGGACATTCCGCAATGACCCGCAGCCTCCGTAAGGGTTTGACCAGCTATGGAGACGCCGAGTTCTCGCTGTTTCTGCGCAAGGTCTTCATCAAGGCGATGGGCTTTTCTGACGATGCTCTGGAGCGTCCGATCATCGGCATCACCAATACTTATTCTGACTTCAATCCATGCCACGGTAACGTCCCCGATCTGATTGAGGCCGCCAAGCGCGGCATCATGCTGGCGGGTGGGTTGCCGATGGTGTTCCCGACCATTTCGATCCATGAGAGCTTCGCCTATCCGACGTCGATGTTCCTGCGCAATCTAATGGCCATGGATACTGAAGAGATGATCCGGGCACAGCCGATGGACGCCGTTCTGGTGATCGGCGGTTGCGACAAGACCATTCCAGCACAAGTCATGGCAGCAGCCAGTGCGGATCTGCCGACCATTGTCGTGCCGACCGGGCCAATGACGGTCGGGCATCACAAAGGCGAGATGCTGGGCGCATGCACGGATTGCCGGCGCATGTGGGGCGCCCATCGGGCTGGTGAAGTCGACGAGGTAGAGATCGAGCTGATCAGCAACCGCTTGGCCCCATCGGTGGGTACCTGCATGGTTATGGGGACAGCCAGCACGATGGCGTGCATCGTCGAAGCCATGGGTTTGGCATTGCCGATGAGTGCGGCGTCAACCGCGACCAGCGCCGACCGTAAGCGCGTTGCAGAAGCCAGTGGTAAACGCGTCACTGAATTGGCCATCGCAGGAACACCGAAGGTCAGCGAGATCATAACACAACAGTCAGTCCACAACGCTCTCGTCGTGCTGCAGGCTATCGGCGGCTCGACCAATGGCGTGATCCATCTGACGGCTATGGCTGGACGTGCAGGTATCAAAGTGGAGCTCGATGCCCTCGACAAGATCGGACGCGAGGTCCCGGTGCTTCTGAATCTGAAGCCCTCAGGCCAATACTACATGGAACACTTTCACACTGCCGGTGGCGTACCGCGGCTACTGCGGGAGTTGTCCAGATTTCTGCACCTTGACGCTGCCAGTGTTTCCGGCGGCACCATTGGCGACATGATTGCCGCGGCCGAGGACGTCGCAGGGCAAGACGTCATCAGGCCACTGTCGAAGCCGCTCAAGAAAACCGGCGCACTTGCCGTTTTGCGTGGCAACCTGGCGCCGCGCGGCGCCATCATCAAGCAATCCGCGGCATCGAATGAGCTGATGCAGTACACCGGTCGTGCCGTCGTTTTTGACAGTGTCGAGGACATGACCGCCCGCATCGACACGGCCGATCTCGATGTCACGGCGGCCGACATTCTGGTTCTGCGCAATGCCGGACCGAAAGGCGCGCCGGGCATGCCAGAAGCGGGTTACATGCCGATCCCACTGAAACTCGCGCGGGCAGGCGTGAAGGACATGATCCGCATTTCCGACGCGCGCATGAGCGGCACCGCTTTCGGCACCATCGTTCTGCACATCACGCCGGAAGCCGCGGAAGGGGGCCCGCTGGCCGTTGTCCAAACGGGAGATCAAATCAAGCTCGATGTCGAGGCACGCCGGATTGATGTGCTGGTCGACGCCAAAGAGTTGCAGATCCGCCTTGCCGCTTGGCGCAATTTGCCACCGCGCCGCGCCGTTCCGAAACGCGGTTATGCAAAACTCTTCATGCAAAGCGTCACACAAGCCGATGACGGCTGCGATTTCGATTTCCTGTTGCGGGACGGCGAGGTGGCGGACCCCGGCAAACCATAACTTCCCGATCTGGCGACCGTTTCGGCTCGTTGCTTGTCATATTCTGGCGTCATCCGTCCCAGCACAATAAGCGCGTTTACTGTGAATTCGATAAATCGTCGTAAAGAAGAGATTGACTCCTGTATCAGGCGACCTGCGTTCAATTCGGAGTATCGCCCATGTCTATCACTTATCTTTTCCCTGCCATTGCCACTTGCGCCGCACTCGTCTTTTCTGCAGTTACTGCCCAAGCCGAGCCCGACAGCGGTGACTGGATCAAGTCGGCGTTCCGCAGCCCTGCGTCAGCGGGACCGAGGACTAAGGGCCGATTGGCGAAAGACGATAACTCAGTTTCGACCGCGCCGAACATCACCGGCTTTAGCGGCGGCCAATCCGGCATAGCGTCTTACTACTGGCAACCCCAAGCGGTAGCGTCCGGCGGTCGGTTCAATCCAAATGCACTGACTGCGGCTCATAAAACTTTGCCATTTGGCACGCGCGTCCGTGTCACCAACTTGAACAATGGCCGCTCGGTCGAGGTGGTCATCAATGATCGCGGACCCTACGTTGCCGGCCGCGTCATCGATCTGTCCCGCCGTGCAGCCGAGGTCGTCGGCATGACCGGATCGGGCGTCGCTCGCGTCTCTGTGCAAGCGCTGTAAGCCGCGGCGCACCAGCAGCGTCCGTGGGCTTGCGATGAAACCCACCGACGCACTGGCGATACAGCTTCACTTGGGTTACCGCGAGCGCAGCGCAACGCTCATCTAACGGACCCACGATGACCAAACGCCCCCGCGTCTATCTCGCCGGACCCGAAGTCTTCCTGCCGAATGCGATCGCCATTGGCACGGGCAAGAAACGCATCTG
>JAYSUN010000616.1:0-2978 GCA_043719045.1 Hyphomicrobiaceae bacterium
CAACATGTCCCTCGGGCTCCAGCGCAGCATTTCGCCAAGATCGACTTCACCGCTATCGGCTTTTGACAGCAGCATCGCGGCGAGCGACAACTTGAAAGAACTGCAATGCGCGAACCGCTCGTCTTCTCGCCAGCCAAAACCTTTGTTTGACTGCGTGTCAAAGACAAAGGCTCCAAGCCGACCTCTTGCTGTTTCCTCAACGTGACGGAGCCGTCGCCGTCGCCAATCTATCTCGCTGGCAACTTCCCGCCCACTGCTGCATCCGGCTAACGCTATAAGAGCTAAAGCAGCGATGATTGTCCTGCGATCGCGAACTGACCCCGCCTTGTGCATGAGGTTTTCAAATACGTGCGATGGTGCTTGGCTATCCATATTTCAAGACATATAGGGAGATAGATCGACCTGCCATGGACTTCTAATTGTGAGTGACATTAACTTTTCTCATGGCGGCGCGACCATTTCCGTGTCGTTGAATGCCCTCAAGGCGTTCGAGAGTGCTGCCCGGCACCTCTCATTCACCGTCGCCGCTGCTGAACTCGGAGTCACCCAAAGCGCGGTTAGCCACCAAATTAAATCGCTCGAGGCGCGACTTGGTGTAGCCTTGTTCCGGCGGACCCCCAGAGGTTTGGTTGTAACCGACGAAGCGCTTGCTCTGGCACCCACTCTGACCGAGACCTTTGATCGCATGGCCCGGCTGCTGGCGCAGTTTGGCGATGGCAAACGGCGCGAACAGCTCACTATCAGTGTGGTTGGCACTTTCGCTGTCGGGTGGCTGCTGGATCGTCTCAAATCGTTTGAGCAGGCGCATCCGTTCGTGGATCTGCGGCTCATGACCAACAACAACCGGGTCGATTTCGTCGGCGAGCGCTTGAATGCGGCGATCCACTTCGGTGACGGAACATGGTCCGGGGTCGACGCAATACGGCTGGTTGAAGCACAGTTGTCGCCGCTTTGCGCACCAGCTTTAGCCGCAAATCTATCCGAACCGGCCGACCTAGCACGCGTGCCGCTGTTGCGCTCGTTCAGAGGTCAGGATTGGTTAGGCTGGCTTAAGGCCGCCGACGCTGAACACGTCAATTTGAGTGGCCCTATTTTTGATTCCTCTTTCCTGATGGCTGAGGCTGCGGCATCTGGTCACGGCGTCGCGATACTGCCGACCAATATGTTTGAGCATGACCTGGTAACGGGCAGGCTGATCAAACCGTTCATGCAATCAATCTCCCATGATGCGTATTGGCTACTTATGCCAAAGGCGCGTGATCCTTCCCCTGCGCTCAAGGCCTTTCAGGACTGGATTTGTAATGCGGCTCAGCCGATAATTTGAGAGCGGACGCAAACTCATCGATGGCGGGTCTAGGGGCGGCCAACGGATTGGCTATGGAAAGCGGGGCGATTACTACTGAGCCTTACGGCTTCACGTCAGCAGTGTTGTGGATTTCGGGCAGGCAGGTTTTAAGACAGGCTAAAGCGGGAAACTGCCATTGCCGAGAAAACTCGAAAACGGACGCTTCGACAATCCGTGGGTCATTCGACCAGCCGTTTGGCGCAAGACACGCCATTGCCTCCATACCAAATTACCGTTCCTTGGCTCGAACCGATCAACGCTCGGCTGCCGGTCTTTCCCTTCGCGATCGCTACAGCGTTGGCGGCGAGTTCGCATTCCCCAACACCATTGGCACCCGGTTCCGAGCAGACCAACTGGCTCTTTGATCCGTACAGCGTAATGCCGCCAAAAGTTCCTACCGCCGTCATCCGCTCTGTGCCGCGATTGCCTGCAGGCTCGTCGCGGCATCCGGATTGCACTTCTTTCGGGACATTCTCTTTCGCCGTAATTACCGGCGCGTTTTGCTTTGAGAAAGCCGTAGCCGCCGTTGCCTCTGCGGGCTCTCCCGAACCTGAAGCGCTGACGCTTTCGGATGGCTCTTCCTCCGACCGATCAGGCTGGGAGCATGCGGATGTGCTGATAATGACTGCCGCAATGGCGGCTCTAGCGAAAATCCGGATCATTGTGCGCCCTTCTTTTGCGCAAGAGCGGGATTGTGCCGTGTAACAAATCGCGCTTCATGCTCGGCGCGAACCTCGGCCGCTATCTCGTTCAGACCGCTGGATGCGGCGCACTCCGCAATCAGCAGCTTGCGCGCCATTGATCCTTGAGGCTTGAGATCGAGGTCGGCATACGCCTCTGCCGGCGTAGCGAAGGACATATCCCTCGGCTTGGCGCATTCTGACCACTTTGCTTCGGCCTGCTTGACACGTTCGTCAGCTCTTACTTCGATAATCATCTTCTCATACTCTTCCATCAAAGCCGAGCGCCCGCCATAGACGCCGGGCACGGCACGTAGGGCGTTACCCGAACACCCGCCGCGAGTGGCGCTACTCGGATTCCACAGATTGGTCGGATCGTTAGGATCCGGCACTCCTGCGGCACCATATAACAGTCGCAGCGTTTGTCGTCGGTCAATCCGCGCAACAGTATATCAGATGAGGACGGTGCTTTTGCATGGTTTGATGTACATATGGCAACTATTCGCATTGTAGTCGGGCCAACTCAATGGTCCAAAATTTGTCGGATGTAGGCGTCACAGCACCCTGATATTTTGCAGCCATTGTCTGACCTGTTCCGGCCATTCCGTCGTTATTGGATCGGCCGTTGGCCGCATCCCAAAGGCATGGCCGCCGTTTGCGTAGAGCCGCATATCGACCGGCACGCCGGCAGCGTTTAGGGCCAGCGCATAGGCCATTGCTTGCCGAATGTCGTCAACAGGATCGTCCATCGCGTGTATGATTAGCGTCGGCGGTGCCTTCGAGCTGATCTTCACCCAAGGCTGCAACTCAAGGCTGTTTTTGCCCTTACTGTCGTCCAACATGCGAGCGGTATAGGCAATAATTGCGAAGTCAGGTAGGGTAGATTGTCCGTCAGCCGCATCATTTAATGAATACGTGCGCTCCTCTGTGTTACTCATATTTGCTGCAAGATA
>JAYSUN010000617.1:0-8328 GCA_043719045.1 Hyphomicrobiaceae bacterium
TCGGCGGCAAGACACTGGCAGAAATTGCCTGGCACGAACCGCAGGCATCAAAGCCCGGCCACGTCCTACCCGTCGTAGCTGCGAAGGCCGGAGCCGCAGCTGCTGCAACCGGATTTAATTTTAAGGCGATCGAAGATGGCTTGAAGACGACCGGTGCCGCCAACGTCGCGGCCGGTCAAGACGTGTTCAAGAAGTGCGCCGCCTGCCACACGTCCAGCAAGGGCGGAGACAATAAAGTTGGCCCGAATCTCTGGGGCATTCTTGGCCGCAAAGCCGGTCAGCATCCAGGCTTTGCTTACTCGGACGCGATGAAGAACCAAGGCGGCGACTGGACTTACGGTCGGTTTGCAACCTATCTTTATGATCCACGAGGGGCGATCCCAGGCAACAAAATGGCCTTTGCAGGGATTCAAGACACGCAGGATTTGATCGATCTGTTGGCTTATGCTCGCACGACGGCGGATGCGCCGTTCCCATTACCGCAATAGGCCGCGGCAATCCTGCTCACCCATGTTCGAGGCCTCGCATGATCCATGCGGGGCTTTTTTCTGATTCGAGCAACGGCGACATCGTATGATGGCTCTGCTATCTCCAACCAGCAACCCGAGAACCTTGTGCGGATTTTTTTTCCCGATGTGCCGCCGATGTCGCTGCCTGAGGGCCACCGTTTTCCCAGCACCAAGTATGCACTGTTGCGCGCACAGATGACGCAGGTGGCGTCGACCACTGGGATTGAACTTGTTCCATCGCCGATCGCGACACGTGAACAGCTCTTGAAGGCCCACGACATCGCATACTTGGATGCGATGTTTGCCGGCACTGTAGCCCCAGATATCATGCGCCGCATTGGCTTGCCATGGAGCGAAGCGCTCGTCTTGCGCTCGCGTGCAACCATCGGTGGCTCTTTGGCAGCTGCGCGTGAAGCCCTGATCGCCGGCGTCTCTGGTCAGCTTGCTGGCGGGACCCACCATGCTCACCGAAGCTTTGGCTCCGGCTATTGCGTTTTCAACGATCTCGCCGTCGCAGCACTGACGTTGCTTGATGAAGGGGTGGTCCATCGCGTCGCCATCGTCGACCTGGATGTGCACCAGGGCGACGGCAATTCCGCTATCCTAGGCTCTGATACGCGTGTCTTTATCTTGTCGATGCACGGCGCCAAGAATTTCCCTTTCCGTCGGGTCCCGTCAACGCTCGACATCGAGCTTCCCGACGGCACTGAGGATCGGGCCTACCTCCATAGTCTTGCCGACGCGCTGGAGCCCGTGATTGCCTTCCGTCCCGACATCGTCCTGTACCTCTCGGGCGCTGATCCACTGGTCGACGACACTCTTGGTCGACTATCTCTGACGCATGACGGCCTGATGGAGCGCGATCGCTTCGTATTTGAAACGTTCCGACGCCGCGGCGTTCCGGTATCGATCGCCATCGGAGGTGGCTACGCGCAACCGATCGAACTCACAGTCACCGGATATGTGAATACGTTCCGAGCAGCTCTGGAGACTTATCGACGTTGACGCGGCGCGTATTGAACACCAGTTGATGTTCGATGGGATCTGTGTTTGCCGCATCGGTGCAGTCATTCGACGATCCGGACGACATGCTCTTGGCTCGGGCAAGTGGCGCTCATGTCGGCTCATGGAAGGTGCACGTGACACCGATCGAGCCGTCAGGATCTCGCCGCCGCTTTGCCCGCGAGACATACACGGTTCGGTACGGACTTGCGAAAGCCTCACGCATTTTGATCATCCGCCCGTTTTGTTCGAGGGTCATCAAACGTCTTGGCGCGTTCGGCCGATTGGCTGCCGCCGCAATGCAATGCTTGAAGTTCACTTGATCATAAGCCGCCAGCGGGAACAGTTTGTTGTCGCTCGGTTCCGTCGGCCGCTCCACGACCCATTCTGCCGATGCCCCGAGTGGTTCGATCGCGTCGTGCGCCTGTCGTTTGCCGAGAAACGAACGAAACTCGCCGGTGCTCTGGTTCTTGATAAAGTACAAAACGTCTTCACTGGCCAGAACTGTCAGACCAGCCAGGATCTCGTCGCCAGGAGAAACTGCAAAGTCGTCGATTTTCATGATCGCGCCCTTTTTCGAATGACTCCACCAATCCCACCACGCGAAGTGCGGCTCGCCGGGCCAATGGGCGGTGCCGATTTGAGGAAGGGAAGTCGTCGGCAACCTGCCATTGTGACCGTCGATACCCACCCATACCAACGATTTTGAAGCATCCGAGTGTGTGAAAAGCGCAGGCGCTGAAGGCTGTCTCACGTTCGGAGCGGTCCACCCTCCGACTGCGAGAACAAACCGTTTCGGCCAGGGTGGGGAAATCACCGCCCCTGACCAATTCAGGTTTGATTCAATTGTGCCCCTGTGCGACGGCACCAATCCGGACTCTTGCGAGCGTTCGCGCGTCAGACTGCTGAGTTCGGTCAGCGAAGGGGGATGGCTGTCGCTGAACGTCGGTCGCTTTGCTACGAATGGTGGCGAAACGAGCCGTGTCCAGAACTCGAAGAGGCCTGGTTCGGCTGCGGCATCTGGTCTTTGTGGAATGCCGAAGAGATCGAGTTGATCAGGTGGCGCGCCGAGAAGATCGTATCCGACCGGAACAACTTTATAGCTGGTATCGTAGCGCTCATTCTCGGTCATTACTCGCTCCCACGTTGCGCCATTGAGCGCTGCCACCGAACTATTGCATCCGTGTGTCCAACCGCCAGCCGAAGCGTTGCCTTATGCGAAAGAACCAGGATTGGCCCACTCCGCCTTCGCAGCGTCGACCAGCGCCTTGAACTTCGGCAGGTAGGTCTGGTCCAGAAGAATTTTACTGGTGACTGCGCCCGCGAGTTTCACTCCGGCCTTCGTATCCGAGGAATAGTGCAGGCCGGCAATTTCTCGGTTCCGCGCAATTCTGCGGGCGAGGACGCCAAGCGACACGCCGATTGTAGTCCTCGCTGGCTCGGTCGGTGCGGGAGCCGGCACGCCGAGAGACCGCGGAATAACTTCCGTCAGCAGCGTCGCGAAGACATAAGCCTGAGTGGCGTGACCGCTCGGGAATGATGCGTGTCCGCCATGTTGGATCGGCGTCAACAATCCAGGAATGACCTGACTGGGCCTCGGCCGATTGAAATGCGCTTTGTAGTGCATCGAGATCAGCGCCGTCAGCGCATCAGCAACGACGAGCATGCGCGCCGTCGCCGGGTGCGTGACAGCCGTCGCGGACACCAGGTGCAAGAATTTGCTGATGAACTCGTCAGCTTCTGACACAATTTCACCCAGTGCGTCGGCGCGCTCTTCAATTGCCATGCGTCTCAATTCCACGATATCGCTGGCAAGATCTCCGACCCATGGGGTTGCGCCCGGGCCAAGCAATGCGAATCCGCCGAGCTTGCTGAGCCAATCTGCCTTGCTGGCTAGATCCGACATGACGACCCACGAGTACCACCGGGTCGACCACAGTCTCGTGCCGAAGCCCGCGGCATTGAACTTGGCGCCGTCAATTTCGAGTTCGCTTACGAACGGGAGATCGACACGATCGCCGAACATACCGCCATTCGAACCACCGGACCCGCCATACCCACCATAGCCTCCGTAGCCTCCGTAGCCGCCATATCCACCGTAGCCACCGTATCCGCCATATCCACCGTAACCGCCTGCCATATCTACTTCCTCCTTTGCGTTCTCTAGTTTGCCTCTGCCCTGGGTGCGTCAGTGTCGAAGCGCTGACTCCAGCCGTGACAGAGCCGCTTCGACGCGCGTCAGAATTGGCTTGGGCCACGGCGAACGCGCGATCCAACTCAGATCGATCCCGTTGGCACTCTTAAGCGCCGGAGCATAAGCCTTAGCATCATCGAGCCGGTCACCTTCGATCAGCGCGGCAACCAGGATGCGCAGGTTCGCCGGATTGCTCGGCAGGAGTGTCGCGACCCGCGTTGCTGGCTCGATGGTTGCGCCGAGGTTTCCCAAGGCAAAGTGTGCCTGTGCTGTAATCATCTCCGCGAACCATGCGTGCCGGTCTTTGGGCGACAGGCGCAGGTTGATCGCCGCATCACGGAGTGCACTTTCATAGTGTTCGCAGCGAACTTGCACGGCGGCTCGGTACGCGAATGCGAGCGCCAGATTCGGCGTGACCTCGATCGTCCGGTCAAGCTGCTTGAGCGCACCGACATGATCGTGCTTGCACTGCGAAAGCGTGTAACCGCTGACGGCGTTGGCGAGGGAATCGGCCGAGTTACGCTCCAACGCTCGTTCGGCAAGTGTCCGCGCCAACTCAAGTTCGTTTGGCGCATCTGCTGACCACCCACGCGCCACGCGCTGCATGTGCCAGATGGCGCTGTAAGACAAAGGCGGTGCCCACGTGGGGCTGAGAACATGCGCCCGCTCAAAATTAGTCAGCGCTGTCACAAATGTCGTGTAGTCCGGCCTGAACATCTGGTCATAGCCAATCAGCGTTAGTTGATAGGCATCCAGGTCATCAGGTCTCTTTTGCATTGCCCGGTTGAGCTCTCGGTCACGGACCTGGGGCGCCAGCGAACGTATCACCTCGACCGCGATACGATCCTGCAAGTCGAAGACGTCGGCGACGGTTCCAGTGAGGCGGTCGGCACGAACCACTTCAACCGTTTCAACGGCAACGAGTTCGCTCGTAATCCGGATTTGTTCGCCCGCGCGCTGAATGCTTCCATGCAGCAGATATTGCGCATTGAGTTCGCGGCCGATCGCGCGCAGATCCAGCGTCGGGGACATCTGAATCATCGTCGAGGAGCGGGAAATGACGAACAGCTCCTTCAAGGTCGATAGCGCTTGGATGACGCTGTCGGCGATTCCGATGGTAAACTGAGGCTCAAGATTTGGTGACAATGCAAAGAAGGGTAGAACGGCGATCGACGGGCGACTGACGACAAGTCCGGCCGGATCGTCTGAGGCGGCTATCGTCAACGCCGGAGCAGGCAGTGCGACAGTTGCCGGCTGCTGCTGCCTCAATCGGGCGATCAGAGCCTGCGTGAATGCGTGCGGTTCGATGTCGTAGGCATCTTCGAGTCGACGCCAAAGCCGTGCATAGACTGCGAGCGCGGCGCCCATGTTTCCGGCCGTTGCGTGGGCCTTGATGAGAACACGCACGGCCTGCTCGTTTTCACAATCAAGCCGATGTATCGCCTTCGCGGCGGCTTCCTCAGCAGCCGTGATGGCGTCGTCGTCCTCATTGGGTAAGAGCTTTGACAGCGCATCGATCAAGCGCTGGTGAAATGCGGGTCGCGTCTCCATAAGCCAATCCGAGAATGCCGGATCAACGTCTTCGACGTCATCAAGAATCTCGTCGGTCAAGCGTTCCCGCGCGAACAGGAGAGGATTGACGACGCCGCGCTCTGCATCCGAGACGATCTCGATCGCATCACACGCCACTTGGTCGATATCGAATGTGACATTCAGTTGGTCCGCTTGAAACTGACTGCAGCCAAAGGCCTTGAGTTCACGCTGCATCTCGCTCAGCGTTTGACGGAGCGAACCCTTCGCAAGCGGATCCTTCTTCTCGCTCCACAGCAACCCAACGAACTTGGTCCTCGGTAACTGCCGTGAGGCGGTCAGCATCATGTAGCCGAGAAGCGCTTGCGCCTTTCGACTGAGACCGACTTCACGCCCATCCACGGATGCCAAAAATTTTCCGATGATTTGCAGTGTGAGACGGCCGGTATTGCCCTCACGCATCGCTGTTCGGCTCTTGGCTCCCGACATATCGCCCTGCCCTCCGTCGACATCATCGAAGGAAGTGTAGAAGCGCTGGGTCGAGGAAGCAAAGCTTTGTCCAATGCTGATTGTCGGTTTGCGTCGACTGCGATGCGGGAGGAAAGCGCGATCAAGAGAGCAACCCGTCAAACCTAGGGGGGGCCTCGGTGGATAGTCTGGCGGGTTGCAAACCGTGCGCATAAGCAACTTTCAGTCGGACTTTGTCTTGCCCTACCTTAAATTGACGAGCGTGAAACGAGCGTGAAAGCCGAGTCATCGCCGAGCAAAATCGGAATTTGCTCCTGTTACACGCCAACCGCCAAGACGAGCGAAATCGCCTCAGCCGTAGCCTTCCTGCTCCCCGACGGTGTTTCCAACGTCACCGGCCAAACTCCTAGCCGTCGATGGTGGCGTTACCCGCAACACCGGATGGCTGACTCGCACGTGAATTGCGGGTCAACTACAACCCAACGGCAACTCGCAGAAAAGTCGCTGGAATAGAGGTCAAGTTCTTGTCGGTGGCTTTGTTGTGGCTGTTGAACAGTACTTCCAGCTCTCTCTGAAGATCACCGGTTCGACCGCTCTTTTCTGCGGCTTCGAAGGCATTCATGGTCGGCCCGTAATGGTTTTTGAACGCTGCAACGAACTCGGATGGAGCACCGGCAAAGTTGAATGTATAGGTATCCCGGATGCACGATATCTTGTCTTTAGCAATCCCCGCGCCGGCAAATCGCTCTATGACATTACTTTCGATCCCCCAAGTCATCGGGCTGATGAAGCCTTCAGGTGGCGGAGGTGAATATGCTGAACTGATTTTCAAAATTTGTGCCACCAGCGTCGGATCATTTGGAATCCAGTTTCCCATGACGATCCGACCACCAGGCCGGGTGACGCGCACCATCTCCTTGGCCACATCAAACGGCCTTGGCGCGAACATCGCTCCAAACATGCTGATCACGAGATCAAAAGAATGCTCTGATAACGGATGCAGATTTGACGCGTCGCCTTGTTGAAACTTACAGTTCGCGAGGCCCGCTTCTTTGGCGCGCTTGTTTCCAGCTTCAACAAGATTGCTCGCGATATCGACGCCCAACACATCGGCTCCAAGCCGAGCCGCAGGCAATGCCGTGGTACCATCGCCACATCCAAGATCCAGGACCTTCAGTCCCTTTGTGATTCCAAGTCCTTTGACGAGCGCTTCGCCACTCTCTCGCATGGCCTGCGCTATGCGTGTAAAGTCGCCTTTTTCCCAAAGTGCTTTGTTCGGGTTCATTGGAGTCCTTCTCCTCTTGCGCTGAAAATGACATTGCGCGACTTAAATGGCGTGATCGGGCAATCGACGAGATGTCTATCAATAATCTACGAACATGCCAACGCGGCATCAACTTCTCGTCGGATTCCAGCATCGAACGAGCATGATGCTTGGATATCTCAGCCGCAGCCGTGGATTCAATTTCACCTTTTCGTCGAGGCGGACGCGGGGCTGTCGAAGCCCGGAGAAACGGCGGTGCTCCGCAGTGCTGGCAGCTGTCGGCGGTCGAGTTGGACAATTGACCATCGCTGAACCACCGGTGGCTTGGCATCGAACCAGCCCGCAGGCCTCTCAACAATAGTCGTTCGCTCAAATGAGCCGGGTCACTAAAAAGGCGCTGTAACCATCCAATCGTGCTACGCATCGGCCTATCCGAAATCTCGAAGTTGAACCGGCCATGCCCGACACTGCGACCCTTCTCCTGTTTGCTACCGCTTGCCTGGCCCTGACGGCGACACCTGGCCCGGACATGCTGTTGATTGCGTCACGCAGCGCCAGCCAAGGCCGCGAGTTATTTGCCGCCACCGGCCGCATGACGCGCTGGCCCAACTACTTCCTCGCGGCCGTGTTTGCCGGTCTCGCCGTCCGTCTTGCAGTCTCGAGCCGCGATTGATGACCGCTATGTCCGATCCATCGCGCACCACTATCCTGCTGACCGGTTTCGAGCCATTTCCGACGCAGCCCGTCAACGCGACCCAAATCCTGGTGCCACGACTGGCGACGCTCGCCCGCCGTGCCTTTCCCGATATTCGGGTGTCCGCCGAAATCTTGCCGACTGAATGGCGCGAGGGCCCCCGCCGCTGGGAACGTCTCGTGCAACAAGACACCCCTGACGTCGCAATCAGTTTTGGCATCTCGTCGCGCGCGAAGGGATTTGAGATCGAGACTTGCGGGCGTAACCACCGCAACGACACCACCGATGCGGCCGACCGCCATCCCGACAGCCGCAGCATTTGGCCCGGTGGACCTGACCTGATCCCCGGCACCCTGCCTGTCGGCGATATCCTCCGCCGTTTGCGCAGGCGCGGGATCGCGGTCAAACCGTCACGGAATGCCGGCGGCTATATCTGCAACGCACTGCTCTACCACGCGGCATCGATCGCGCCACACTGTCAGGGGTTACGCCGTGTCGGCTTCATCCACCTGCCAGCCGAACTGGGCATCCCCGGACGCCGCCAGACCGCCGTCAATCACAGTAGCCCGATTACATGGGACGAGGCACTCACCGGTGGTCTTGAGATCATCGCAGCCTGTATCGGTCGTCAGCTCAACTTGGCGCTCAAAGACGTCAAATCTCCGGG
>JAYSUN010000618.1:0-8315 GCA_043719045.1 Hyphomicrobiaceae bacterium
CCTTGTAGATGCGCATGTCCCTGGTGACGTTATCGAACAGGCAGCCGCCCATGTAGTAGCCGTTTTCATACCCCTGCATCTTGAAGCCGCGGCCATCGACTTTCAGCGTGGCGCCTTCCTTCATCCCGATTTCGACGTAGCCCTTGATACGAGCCAGCGCTTCCTTGGTGACCACAGGGCCAAAGTCGGCATCGAGCGATGTGGACGGGCCAATCTTGAGTGCTTCTACCCTCGGGATCAGCTTTTCGATCAAGCGATCAGCCGTTGCTTTGCCGACGGGAACCGCAACGGAAATTGCCATGCAGCGCTCACCAGCCGAGCCGTAACCCGCGCCCATCAGGGCATCGACGGCCTGATCCAGGTCAGCGTCTGGCATGATGATCATGTGGTTTTTCGCGCCGCCAAAACATTGCACCCGTTTGCCAGCCGCGCAGCCACGCGTGTAGACGTATTCTGCAATCGCCGTTGATCCGACAAAGCCAACCGCCTGAATATCGCGATCATCGAGAATGGCATCGACCGATTCCTTGCCGCCATTGACGACGTTGAAGATACCGGGCGGCAGCCCGGCCTCAAGGAACAGCTCGGCGATCAACATGGGCACGCCGGGATCGCGCTCCGACGGCTTCAAAATGAAGGCGTTGCCGCAAGCAATCGCGGGTGCTGCCTTCCACAGTGGGATCATGGCCGGGAAGTTGAACGGCGTGATGCCGGCGACGACGCCGAGCGCTTGGCGCATCGAATAGATATCGATACCGGGGCCGGCGCCTTCGGTGTATTCGCCTTTCATCAACTGAGGTGCGCCGATCGCAAATTCAACGACCTCAAGTCCGCGTTGAATATCACCTTTGGCATCGGCAATGGTCTTGCCGTGTTCGCGGGCCAGAATGTCGGCCATCTTGTCGTTGTCACGTGCGGCAAGTTCCAAGAACTTCATCAAGACGCGAGCCCGGCGTTGAGGGTTGGTCGCAGCCCAGGCCGGCTGGGCTTTGAGCGAATTTTCAACGGCGGCGCGAACCTCAGCCTTGGTGGCGAGTGCGACCTTGCCGCGCACAGTGCCGTCCATCGGTTGAAACACGTCGGCGAAGATGCCGGACTTGCCCGCGACGTGTTTGCCGCCAATGAAGTGGCCATAGGTAATCATAGTGGTCTCCGCGATGAAGCGCTGGTGAGGGCTGAATTCGGTCTCTGCGGGGATTTAAGGGACTGCCCGCCGGCAAGCAAGCGGCACGTGAGCCAACGAGGCAAACGCTGTCAGGCCGGACTTCCGGACCACCGCCTTATGATCGCCCACCGTTCACCGACAAAATTTCGCCGCTGATCCAGGACGCCTGCTCGCTCGCCAGAAACAGCGCGGCATTGGCAATGTCATCGGCCCCGCCGGTCCGACGCGTATGGATCGACTGCACCAGCCGCGCTTGCCCATCGGCTCCGTAGCTCTGCCATTGCTTTTCGGACGCTGGATTGGAGCGGACAAAACCGGGCGCCACCGAGTTGCAGGTAATGCCGTGCGGCCCGAGATCCTGGCTCAATTGCTTGGTCAATCCGACCAGAGCGTGTTTGGCGGCCGTATACGCCTGAATTCCCGTCAGGCTTGGCCGGAGGCCCGCCCCCGACGAGATCGTTACGATCCGCCCAAACCGCGCCGTCCGCATCGGCACCGCCACTGCTTGTGCCAACCAGAACGCACTGTCGACGTTGGCCGCAAAGATCGTGCGCCAATCCGCTTCGCTGACGTCCTCTATCGGCTGGCCGACCTGCCCACGAACACCGCCGGCGGCATTGATCAGAATATCGAGCCGACCATCGTCCGTCAGGACCTCATCGACGAGATCGTGGGCTGCACTGCGGTGCCCGAGATCGGCATGATGCTGCTCAAATCCGTTGACCTCATGCGCCCAGGTGATGGCGCTGATGTCGGCAAGATGCACCTTGGCGCCAGCAGCTCGTAGGCCTTCCGCAATGGCGCGACCAATGCCCTGCGCCGCCCCCGTGACGAGCGCTATGCGGTTGTCGAAACGGATGTGCATGTTGCAATCAGCTCTTGGAACGTGGCGAAGCCCATGGGCCGGCGGCCATCTTCGATGTCGTGGATCAGTTCAACCAGCTGGGTCAACCCAGGTGTTACGACACCTGCCTCATGACCCAGCCGGATGATGACGCCGATTTGTGGATCGACCTCGGTCTTGCGTTGCCGTACCGCAAGATCACGATAGATGCCGGAGTGGGTTTTAGCCGTTCGGCTGTTGAAATCGGCGAGCAGCGCGATCGACTTGCCTGCGGCCTCACGTGGCGCTGACGCCATAAACGCAGACGGGTCAAAGCCGTTGAAACCAATCGGCGTGATGCCGCGTGCCTTGGCAACGGCCATGACTTCGCGGCCCAAGGTTTCGAACACAATGCGCCGGCGCGGATCAGCAAAATTCTCGGTCATGCTGTCTCGGGTCAATGCAGTGGCAAACAGCATCGCGCCATACGCGAGCTTGCCCCACAGATAGCCCCAGATGTTGTCGGTCAAGACGGCGTTCGGCTCGAAGATGCTCAATAACTTGTGCATCTCCCGTGTGCGCGGTTGGATCACGTCGTCAATTTCGCCAACCACAACGGCCGCACGATTGCCAAACAGAATCTCACCGGGACCATGCCAATCCGCGCCAAAGTTGACGAAGCAGCCCATGGTCCGTTTCGCGCCGACAACCTTGGCAATGTCAAGTTCATTGAGACCGTTTTGGGCCGACAGGACATAGCCATCAGGTGCGACGTGAGGGGCCATGGCACCGATCGCCTCAGCAGTCGCTGGAGCTTTGGTGGCCAGCACTGTCCGGGTGAATTGGCCGGTCAACTGATCAGGCGTGACCGCCGGAACTTTGACCGTGAATTCCTCAACGGGGCCAAAAATGTGCAGGCCACGGGTCCGGCAAGCCTCGACATGCTCCGGCACGATATCGACCAGCAAGACTGGTACGCCCGCGCGCGCCCAATATGCGCCGAGCGTGCCACCAATCGCGCCAGCACCCCAGATCAGAACCGTGTCGCTACTCATGCTGCCTCGTCTCCTTCTCCCCTGCGCCCTTCACCGAGGGGAGAAGGAGTGCTGGATCACTTCGCCGGTTTGATGTTCATGGCGAGCGTGTCTTCGTCAACGCGGGGCTTGATCGTGACTTTGGCCTTTTGCATCGCCCAGGCAGAACCAACGGCAACAATCGGCAGACGTTGCCGGTCCTTCAGCACGAGGGCGTTGGCGGCTTCAAGAAAGCCACGGCGCTTGGCGTCGTCCATCTCAATGGCTGCGTCCTGCAGCAGCTTGTCCATGTCAGGGTTCTTGTAACCCAGCACGTTGAACGCCCCCATCTTCTTGTCCTTGTCGTTCGAGTGCGCAAGCGAAGACAACGTATAGTGCGCTTCGCCCGTCAATGTGCCCCAACCGGACATCGAGAATGAGTAATCGCCGCGGGTGCGAGCCGGGAAGAACACGTTAGCCGGTTGCGCATTCGCCTTCGCATCAATGCCGATGGTCGCCAGCATCTGTGCAATCGACGTGCCGACCTGCTTGTCACCGGGCAAACGATCCTGAGTAAACGCGAACTGGATCGTGAAGCCGTTCGGGAAACCTGCGTCCGCCAGAAGTTTCCTGGCGGCGGCAAGATCCTGCTTGCGCTCGGGCAATGCCTTGTTGAAGCCGAAGATTGACGGTGTCACCATTTGATTGACCGGTTTGCCGAGGCCCTCCATGGCGATTTCAGCCAGTGTTCCCCGGTCAATAGCCAGGTCAATGGCCTCGCGCACGCGCACATCTTGTAACGGGTTTTTCGGCAGTGCTGCGCCGTCCTTACTCGTCAGCTGACCGACTGGCGGAGCGTCGCGCATATCCATCTCGACGTTGAAGACATAGACGGTGTCGATGGTCTGCACATTGAGCTTAGCGTCTTGTTTGAGCGAGGCCACATCGGTTGCTGGCACCCGCGTGATCAGATCGAGTTGCCCGGCTTTGAGCTGAGCGACGCGCGCCGCGTCATTTGGAATTTCCTTGCGCACGTGGCGCGCCCAGGGCTCCTTGTCTCCCCAATAAGCATCATTGCGATCAAGCACGAGATCACCTTTCGGCGCCCACGACACATACTTGTAAGGGCCAGTCCCCGCCGCAGCCTTGCCGGAGTTAAAGGCTTCGTTGGCGCTCTCCTTGGTCAGCCCAGCCGCAGCCTTGGACGACACAATAAACAACCGGATGAAATCATTTGGCAGCACCGGCGCGGGGCCATCCGTGACGATATGCACCGTCAGCGGATCGATGATCTTGGTGTCCTTGACGCGCCGTACATAGATGGTCGTCGGGTTGGGACCCGCAACGATCGGAATGCGTTCAATCGAGAATTTGACGTCGGCCGCCGTGAAGTCGCTGCCATCATGAAATTTTACGCCCGGGCGAAGTTTGAACTCCCAGGTCGTGGCATCAATCGGTTTCCAGCTGAGCGCCAAGCGTGGCTCAAGCTCCAACCCATCACCCGACCAAACCAACGTATCGAAGACGTGTTTCAGCGCTTCGGCATGCGTGCCGGTCGCGGTAAAATGCGGATCAATCGAGTCAGGTCCGCCGCGAACCCCGATGGTTAGTGTTTGCGCTGCTGCCGCGCCTGCCGCAAACGCGACACAGGCGGCCAGTGGCAGCGTCCTCGTCCATACCCGCGATATCATGGTGTTTCCTCGTTGCTGATAGATTTCGGCCACTTGGCCTGACCAAGGATGATTTTGGTCAGCAAGTGATCCAACTGGCTTTGCTCGGTGTCGCTGAGGACAGCGACCATGTCCTGTTCCTGTGCGACCAAAAGCGGCATCGTCTTATCGACCAGCGCCCGACCGGCGCGGGTCAGGTACAGGGGTCGACGGCGACCGTCGGAGGGATCAACGCGCCGCAACAGCAGCTTCTTCCGGATCAATGCATTGACTGCGCGGCTGAGCGTATTCTTGGGATGCGCCGATGACGCAACGACGTCCTCAGCGGTAATGCCGTCCTTCAGTGCCACAGCATACAGCACCATGTATTCTGGCATCTTCAGGCCAAACCGACGCCAGATAAATTCATAGATCGGCGCATTGAAATGGTGCGCCAGGAAATTCACCCGGAAGGACAACCAACACGGGTTGGCCCACAACTTCGTCGATACCATCGCATGCAGGTCAGCGGGCACGTCAACCGGCAGCCGTCTGCGCAAGCGCGGCACAGCGCTCGGACGGTCCTTGTCGGCCTGAAACTTGTTTTGCATCCGGAGCACCAATGGTTCCATCTGGAACTTGACTTACAATGATCCCGCCTGTCAAGATCCAGTTCCACATGGAACTGATCGGACGACCCGATGCGCATTGCCGAGATGAACTGGATGCAAGTCCGAGATCACGCAACTCGTGATGGCCGGGCCGTGCTGCCGATCGGCTCGACTGAGCAACATGCGTATTTGAGCCTTGCGGTCGACTCGATCCTGGCTGAACGAATTGCGGTGGAAGCCACGGAAACAATTGCAATTCCAGTGTTTCCAGTCATCCATTATGGCCTCACTCCAAGTTTCGTCGAGTACCCGGGGACGGTGACGCTGAAATTGACAACTCTCATTGCGGTCATCACCGACATCCTCGATGGCATCGCGCGCGCAGGCTTCAACAAGATTACCATCGTCAACGGGCACGGCGGCAACTCCCCGGCCCACGGCGCGGTGCTGGAGTGGCTCGATCGACATCCTGGCTGCCAGGTCAAATGGCACAACTGGTGGAATGCGCCCAAAACCTGGGCAAAAGTGCAGGCCATTGATTCAATCGCCTCTCACGCCTCGTGGATGGAAAACTTTCCGTGGACGCGGCTGCCGAACATCGCCATGCCAGCAGATCAAAAGCCGATGCTGTCCTTGGACCGCTTCCAGCAACTGGACCCGAAGGCTAAAAAGGGCCTGCTTGGCGATGGCAACTACGGTGGGCTCTATCAACGCAGCGATGCGGAGATGCTGGCCCTATGGCGCGTTGCTGTCGATGAGACCCGCAACGTGATTTCCGACAATTGGGCGTGACACAAACAAGGGGGGCGGATGCTCGGATTTATCATCCAGCGGCTGATACAGGCATTTGCCGTCATGCTCGTGATTTCGCTACTGGTGTTTTGCGGCGTCTACGCCGTCGGTAATCCGATCGACGTCCTGATCTCCCCGGACGCAACACAACAGATCCGCGAAGCGACGATCAAGGCCTACGGTCTCGACCAACCGTTATGGAAGCAATACTGGGATTTCCTGCGCCGCCTTGCCGTCGGTGACTTCGGTCGATCCTTCATCTTCAACATGCCGGTGTTGCAGCTCATTTTTTCGCGGCTCCCAGCCACGCTCGAGCTGACGTTGGTGGCCGTCCTCGGCGCCACGATCCTGGGTGTCCCGCTTGGCATGTACGCAGGTTACAAACCCGATAGCATCGTGTCGAAAACCATTATGGCGGTGTCGATCCTTGGCTTCTCGGTGCCGACATTCTGGATCGGCCTGGTCTTGATCTTCACTTTCGCTGTCTCACTTGGCCTGCTGCCAGCCGGCGGTCGCGGCGAAACTGCAACGCTTTTCGGCATCGAATGGAGCGTCCTTACGCGCAATGGCTGGACCCACCTCTTGTTGCCAGCACTCAATCTATCACTCTTCAAATTCGCCATGATGGTACGGCTTGCCCGTGCCGGGACACGCGAGCAGATGCTCTCGGACACAGTTAAATTTGCGCGTGCGACCGGTGAAAGCGAATGGACCATCCTGCACCGCCACGTGTTGCGGCTGATTTCGATTCCGATTGTCACAGTCTTTGGTCTGGAGTTCGGCTCGACACTCGCGTTCGCCGTGGTAACGGAAACTATTTTTTCCTGGCCCGGCGTCGGCAAACTGATCATCGACAGTATCTCGTCGCTTGATCGCCCGGTCATGGTCGCCTACCTGATGCTGGTCGCATTGCTGTTCATCATGATCAACTTCTTGGTCGACATTGCGTACGCAGCACTCGACCCCCGCATGCGCGTGCGGAGGGCATGATGATGGAGAATTTCTGGCGCTTCTGGTCCGAATTCCGTGAGAGTTGGGTGGCGGTCGTCGCACTGGCCGTGGTCGTCTGCATCGTTGGCGTTGCCCTCGCTGCCCCCCTGATTGCACCTCAAAACCCTTACGACCTTGCGAGTCTGGTGTTGATGGATGCGCGTCGTCCGCCAGGCTTCGTCGGCGGCAAAGGCTTCACGCATTGGCTCGGCACCGATGCGCAAGGACGTGATCTCTGGTCCGCCATCCTCTACGGGTTACGCATCTCGTTGCAGGTCGGGCTGATCGCTGGCGTGATTGCCTTTGCCGTTGGCGCGTCCATTGGGGCGAGTGCTGCCTTCTTCGGTGGTCGCATCGAGCAACTGCTGATGCGCTTCATTGATCTGCAATTGTCGTTTCCAGCGATCCTGCTGGCTTTGGTGTTGGCTGCAATGCTCGGCCAAGGCAAGTGGCAGTTGATCGCTGCACTGGTCGCCGCTCAATACGCCTATTTCGCCCGCACTGCCCATGGCGCCGCTTCAAGCGAGCGGCCGAAGGATTATGTCGCGGCGGCGCTGTCGATCCCGCTGCCGTCCTCGCACGTGATCTTCCGACACATCCTGCCGAATTGTCTGGCGCCATTGATTGTTGTCGCGACCGTGCAAGTCGCCAACTCGATCGCGTTGGAGGCAACCCTGTCATTTCTCGGCCTCGGCCTGCCCGTCACCGAGCCCTCACTCGGCATGCTGATCGCCAACGGCTTTCAATACATGCTCTCCGGCCGCTACTGGATCTCCATCTATCCGGGCATTGCCCTGATCATCTTGATCGTCGCGATCAACCTGGTCGGCGATCAGATCCGCGACCAACTGAACCCGAGGCTGCAACGATGACACTGCTGGAGGTGACTGATCTATCGACCCACTACTTCACCAAAGCCGGTGTGTTGAAAGCCGTCGATGGGGTCTCGTTCTCAGTTGAGACAGGCGAAATCGTCGGCCTGGTCGGCGAATCCGGTTCGGGTAAAACGGTGACCGGCTTTTCCTTGCTCGGCCTGAACGATGCGCCCGGAAAAATCGTCTCAGGCTCAATCAAACTGAATGGTCAAGAGCTGGTTGGCTTACGCCCCTCGCAGATGCGAACATTGCGCGGGCGGCGAATTGCCATGGTCTTTCAGGACCCGTCCACCACGCTCAATCCGCTGCTAACGATCGGGGCACAAATGCGGTTGGCCATTGCAGCACACGAACGGTTGACGGACACGGCGGCCGCGGCCCGAGCCGCCGAAGTGCT
>JAYSUN010000619.1:0-2972 GCA_043719045.1 Hyphomicrobiaceae bacterium
GATGATCACCCGCATCGACACCGATGGGACATTGTACCTGGTCGTCAATGCCGGCTGCAAACACGCGGACTACGCGCATCTGATTGCGCGGTTGCCCGAAAACATACGTCTGGAGACCATGCCGAACCAAGGATTGTTGGCGCTGCAGGGCCCCATGGCACATCAGGTCTTGGAAAATTTTATCGCAAACGCCCCAAGGCTGGCATTCATGACCAGTCAGAAATCGACCTTTGGCCGAGCCGTCTATCCGGCCGACGTCGGCGGCTTCTTGCAACCGGGTCAGTCCCTTGGCGATGGCCTGAACCATCCGGAAATCATGATTTCTCGTTCAGGCTATACGGGTGAAGACGGCTACGAGATTTCCGTTCGCGCGTCCGATCTGGAGTCAGTCGCCCGAAAACTCTTGGCCGATCCCCGCGTTCATCCCATCGGCCTCGGTGCGCGCGACAGCCTGCGCCTCGAAGCCGGGCTGTGCCTGTACGGTCACGACATCGACACGACGACATCACCGATTGAGGCTGGCCTCGCCTGGAGCATCCAAAAGCGCCGGCGGGTCGAGGGCGGTTTTCCGGGCGCCACGCGCATTCAGGCGGAACTCGTCACCGGCCCGAAGCGTATGCGCGTCGGCATCAGGCCCGATGGCCGCGCACCTGCCCGAGATGGCACGCCGGTCGTCACTATAGCTGGCGAGCCTCTCGGCACGATCACGTCGGGCGGCTTCGGTCCTAGCGTCAACGGCCCCATCGCCATGGGTTACGTCCAGCACGGCGCCCATGTGCCCGGGACCCGCGTCAATCTGCTCGTCCGAGGCCAAGCACTACCCGCGGAAATCGTGGCATTACCGTTCACGCAGCACCGCTATTTCAAGCCGAAAACCTGACTGCAGGTCAAGTCAGCGCGGCCACGATCAACCCGATCAACGACATTGATCGGGTCGCGCCGACCCAACCGACGAAATGACGACTCCATCCCTGAACCCTGGAACCCGACATGATCAGATACAGCAAAGACCACGAGTGGATTCGCATTGAAGGCGACATTGGCGTAGTTGGCATTTCCACACAAGCCCAGAGGCAGCTTGGCGACGTTGTGTTTGTCGATCCCCCACAAGCCGGTCGCAAAGTTGCGGCCAAGGAAGTCGTCGCCGTCGTCGAAAGTGTCAAAGCCGCAAGTGACGTCTATTCGCCTGTCTCGGGCGAAATCCTGGAACTGAATGCAGCCCTCGCTGATGCCCCCGCCTTGGTCAACGAAGACGCCGAAGGCAAAGGCTGGTTCTACAAGATCAAGTTGTCCAACAAAGCTGAACTCGACGCGTTGATGGATAAGGCCGCCTACGACGCATTCTGCGCAGACGCGTGATACCCAAACCAAACAGAGCACCCATGCGCTACCTTCCCCTGACTGAACCTGATCGTGCCGCGATGCGCGCCAAAATAGGGATCACACATGTCGATGATCTCTTCGCGGCCGTACCCAAGACAAAACTTATGAAGGGACTCTCACAACTACCGACGGCAAAGGGCGAACTCGCCGTCGAGCGTGAGCTTGGCGCACTTGCCGCGCGCAACACACCGGCTGCAAGTGTGCCATTTTTTGTCGGCGCCGGCGCGTATCGCCATCATGTCCCCGCGACCGTCGATCATTTGATTCAGCGATCGGAGTTTCTGACCAGCTATACGCCCTACCAGCCGGAAATCACCCAAGGCACGCTGCAGTATTTGTTCGAGTTTCAGACCCAGGTGGCTTTGCTGACTGGCATGGATGTCGCCAATGCCTCGATGTACGACGGCTCGACGGGCGCGGCTGAAGCCGTGCTGATGGCGCATCGTATTACCAAACGAAAGAAAGCTATCGTCTCCGGCAATCTGCATCCGCACTATGCTGATGTGATCAAAACCCTGTCGCATCATTCGGGTGCCGAATTTGCGGCGCTGACAGCTGTTCCTGCAGGTGGCGAGGATATGACATCACGAATCGACGCGACAACCAGTTGCGTCGTAGTGCAATATCCGGATGTGTTCGGCAATGTCTATGCTCTGCAGCCAATTGCAGACGCAGCCCATGCCGTCGGCGCACTGCTGATTGTCGTGGTCACCGAGATCGTCGCACTTGGGGCGCTGAAGTCACCAGGTGAGATGGGCGCCGATATCGTGGCAGCGGAAGGCCAATCGATCGGCAACGGTCTGAACTTCGGCGGGCCTTACGTCGGGCTGTTTGCAACGCGGGACAAATATGTGCGGCAAATGCCGGGGCGGCTGTGTGGTGAAACCGTCGATGCCGAAGGCCGCCGCGGCTATGTGCTGACGCTGTCGACGCGCGAACAACACATTCGCCGCGAGAAGGCCACAAGCAACATCTGCACCAACTCCGGTCTGTGCGCGTTGGCTTTCACAATCCACCTGACTTTACTCGGGGAAACCGGCCTCAAAAAACTTGCGGCGATCAATCATGCCAACGCCTGTGATCTCGCGGAGCGCTTAGCGAAAGTGAAAGACGTTGCGGTCTTGAACAGCGCGTTCTTCAATGAATTCACCATCCGCGTGAACGCCGACGCGGCCATGGTGATCGACAGACTTGTCGACCGGCACGTGCTCGGCGGTGTGCCTTATTCACGCCTCGTCCCCGGCAAAGCACACGCAGATCTCATCCTTGTGGCGTCAACCGAAATCAACACCGACGCCGATCGCGCGGCGTACGTGAAAACCCTTGCTGAGGTGCTGTCATGGCGATGAACACTGTCGGACGCCCCACCCATCCGAGCACGGCCGCCAAATCCGCCGACGCCACCTTCTCCGGCCATCGGGGGCTGGATCATGAGGAGCCGTTGTTGTTTGAACGCGGCCGCCTCGACAATTCCGGCGTCGATCTACCGGACGTGCCAAAGCATCAGTCGCGCCTCGGCGGCTTGGAGCGAAGGAACGACATTGGTCTGCCTGGTCTTTCTGAGCCAGAGACGATGCGTCACTACGTTC
>JAYSUN010000620.1:0-8288 GCA_043719045.1 Hyphomicrobiaceae bacterium
AAAACGTCCGCCGCGCCCATTCAGGCGACATATTGTACTGCTACCTCTATGATTATCCAGGCAGATCGCCCTGACAAGCATAGGAATCTCGTGTTCAAACGGAAACGTATCCCCAATGTTCCGGCTCTGCTTTCCAACAAAGCCTGCACTTTGGCTGACGCTGCCTGCCCGCTGACTTGTATTAGCAGAGCCTAACGAGCACGAAGGCTCAGTTAGGCGCGCGGGGACTTTCCGCTTGCGAAAGACTGTGCACTGCTTTGCGCCGCACGTCTATGAGTTTAGTCGCATACAGTCGCAAATGATAAATGCGTGGTTTTGGCAACACTAGCCGATACTATCCGTTCAGGCGGTGGCGCAGTTGGGGATCAGCTGCACTCAGCCCTTGTAGTTAAAGCGCCGATCGCCAAAGCTCCACTTTGCTGCAGTCTAGCTTGGATCAATAGCAACGGGCCGGCGATGCACCAGTCACGCCAGCATTTCATCATGATCATCCGAGTTATGTTGAGCTTGGCAGCGCTTTCTTTTGTCAATGTGATCAAGGTGGCGGCCCAGAGCCGGCAACCAGGCACAGTGATGGTTCGCAAAAACACGTCCGAGATTCAGAAATCGGCCCCCGCATCAGAAGTTGCTGCCAAGTTGGCCCTGTCACCTGAAGTCTTACCCCCAGCCAGCAGAACTTCAGCCAGCCTGGTGCGGGCGGACTTTTCAGGATGGCCATCAGAGCCCAAAGTCACTTTGACGCTCTCCAGCCGCATCGCCTTGAGCACCTTTATCTTGGCTGATCCCTACCGCATCGTGATCGAAGGTGAAGGCCTGACCTTTTCAGAGAACCTGACGTTAACACTTCCGCCGGATGGGTCTTTGATTGACTACCGCTATGGCCAGCTTGAAAGCGGCCGCGGTCGATTGGTCGTCGAGAGCCTGAGGCCAGTCCGCTTAACAGATTTCTATTCGGAACCTGATGGGACCATCGATGGCAAGAAGCGATCTGTCATCCGGCTCACGCCAGCAACCCGCGAAGCCGTCCTCAAGCTGAAAGACCAAGCGCCGCTCACCTTGGCCGCGCTCGCCGACGAACAAGGTGCTGTCGCACCGATCCCCGCCGCGCCTGTGACTGCCCAGTCCGTCAGGCCAATCATCATTATCGATCCGGGGCACGGCGGCCGCGATCCGGGCGCAGTGGCCGCAGGTGGCGCGTTGGAAAAGGATGTCGTTCTGGCAGTCGGCCAACGCCTCAAATTGATCCTGTCGGCGTCGGGGCGTTATGATCTGCGCATGACGCGCGAGACCGATGTGTCGGTGCCGCTGGCAACGCGGGTCGCAACCTCGACGGCAGCACACGCCAGTTTGTTCATTTCAATTCATGCCGATACGTTTACTGGGCTCCCACTGGCGACAGCCGTCCGCGGTGGGTCAGTTTACATCCTTTCAGACAAGGCCTCGAATCAAACAGCTCAGATGTTGGCCGACAAAGAGAATACAGCGGATGCCCGCTCAGGCCTCGAGACCGGCAAAGAGACCGGCGACGCCGCCGTCAATGATTTTCTGTCTGACTTGATGTTCCGGGAAACCCAGACCTTTGCTGCTCACTTCCAGAACATCCTGGTCCAGAAGCTGCGCGGCGCCATCACTTTGGCTCGTGAACCAGCCCGCGCCGCCTCGTTTCAAGTGTTGAAGCAGCCCGGCGCTCCGGCAGTCCTGGTTGAACTCGGTTATATGAGCCACGCCCAGGACATTGCATTGCTGCAGTCACCGGATTGGCAAAACCAAGTCGCAAACGCTATCGCTCGTGCCGTTGATGCCTACTTTGCCTCCCCACGCCGCGTCGTTGGGCAACAGTGAGCGCTATCATCAGGCATCCACCGCACAGCGTCGAACGGACCATTAACCGCTTCTGGACAGTGCGTTGACCCCGAGGGAGCAGACGTTTAGACTCACTTGCGAGAGAGTGGGAGACTAGGTGAACATGTCGGGTAAAACATTAACGCGAGCCGACTTGGCTGAGGCAATGGTCCAGAAAGTGGGTTTGCCGCGCAATGAATCCCAAGATCTGGTTGAGTTGATCCTGCGTGAGATTTCGGAAAGTCTTGCTGGCGGCAAGCAGGTCAAGCTATCATCCTTCGGCTCGTTCGGTATCCGCTCGAAAGGCGAACGCGTAGGTCGTAATCCCAAGACGGGCGAGGAAGTCCCGATCACGCCGCGTCGTGTGCTCGTCTTTCGCCCAAGCAATATCATGAAAGAGCGGATTAATGCCGCTAAACCCGGTAAAGCCAAGCGGGTTGCAGCAAAATAAGCTTGTCGCGTGTGTCTGCGTGGTTCGGTGCGTCGGTGTAGTCGGCAATCAGCAAATCGCGTCAGGACCCTATGACCAAAGCTCTGGAAGCCTTTCGAACCATTGGTGAAGTCTCGGAGGAGCTGGACGTGCCGAAGCACGTGCTGCGATTTTGGGAAGGTCGCTTCCCGCAATTGAAGCCGATGAAGCGTGGCGGTGGTCGACGCTTTTATCGCCCAGAAGATGTGGCATTGCTGCGCGGCATCCATCATCTGCTGCATAAGGCCGGTTACACCATTAAGGGGGTCCAACGCATCTTGCGAGAGCACGGTGTGGATAGCGTCAAGCTTGTTGACGGCGCGGCGGCACCTCGGGCCGCACAGGCTCCAGCAGCAGCCGAACCAGCCCCAAGCGACAAACCCAAACGTGGTGCCGCTGCGAAAAAGAGCGCGGCGCCGATCGCGACGCCGCTGACAGCTGACCAGCGGACGGTCCTTATGAAAGTCGCGAGCGAGCTAGAGGCCTGTCTCGCGCTGCTACGCGCGGCGTAGCAGTGACAGACGCAATTTCTGTTCGGACCAAAGCTCGCGAGCAATACCTACCCGGCCATATAGGCTGGTAACCAGCCTTCATGCGCGGTCCTTAGCGCCTTGAGCGTCACCACTGTCTCGCCAGGCAATGTCAAAGCAGCACCGCCAACCTTACCAATGATACGCGCGGGCAAGCCAAGTAATTTGGCGCGCTCAACGACCTCTTCGGCGCCACTTGGACTGACCTCGACAAGGTAGCGCCCCTGATCCTCGCCGAACCAAGCCGCATGCGTCGGAATTTTGCCTTCATATGGAAACAGCGCCACGCCGCGCTCACCGGCAAGCGCCATCTCAGCCACTGCGACTAGGAGCCCGCCATCGGAAACATCATGCACCGCCGCAACCTTTGCGTCGCGAATCAGGGAGCGGATAAGGTTGCTGGCTTTGATTTCTTCGGCGAGATCAACTGGCGGGGGCGCCCCCTCGGACGCGCCGCTAAAAATCAACTGATACAGGGACTGTCCGAGGTGGCCATCTTCGCGGCCAATCATCACCAGCAAGTTGCCGTCGATTTTTAGTTTGATGTTGGCCGTTTTGGTCCAATCCGGGATCAACCCGACGCCGCCGATAGCAGGTGTCGGCGGAATACCGATGCCGTTCGTCTCATTGTAGAGTGAGACGTTGCCGGACACGACCGGGTACTTCAAGGTTTCGCAGGCCTGCTTCATGCCCATCACCGAGCCAACAAACTGACCCATGATTTCGGGCCGCTCCGGGTTTCCGAAGTTCATGTTGTCGGTGATCGCAAGCGGATCGCCGCCGACAGCTGAGATATTGCGCCAAGTCTCGACCACCGCCTGCATTGTGCCCATGTGCGGATCAGCTTTCACATACCGAGGTGTCACATCACAGCTGATGGCAATGGCTTTCTTGGTGCCTTTGATGCGCACGACAGCCGCATCGCCGCCCGGCCGTTGCAAGGTGTGACCGTTGATCATTGTGTCGTATTGTTCCCAGATCCAACGCCGCGAACACAGATGTGGCGTGGCCAACATTTTGGCCAACGCACCCAACTGGGTCGGCTCAGCCTTGACCCACTCGGGCAGGATCTTTTTGGGCGGTGGTGTCAGTGTCCAGGGGCGCTCATAGAGCGGCGCCGAATTGGCCAGTTTGTCGACCGGTAAATCAGCTTCGACAACACCTTTATGCGTTACGATCATGCGACCGGTGTCGGTCGTCTTGCCGATGACGGCAAAGTCGAGGCCCCACTTTTGGAAGATTTTTTCAGCATCCGCCTCACGCCCCGGTTTCAGGATCACGATCATGCGTTCCTGGCTTTCCGAGAGCATCATCTCATAGCCGGTCATATTGGCTTCGCGTTGCGGCACGTGGTCGAGATTGATCTCGATGCCGACGCCGCCCTTGTCCGCCATTTCGGAGGTCGACGATGTCAGACCTGCGGCGCCCATATCCTGGATCGCGATAATCATGTCCGTCGCCATCAACTCCAGGCAGGCTTCGATCAGCAATTTCTCGGTAAAGGGATCACCCACCTGCACGGTGGGGCGCTGCTCCTCAGTGTTGTCGTCAAATTCCTTGGACGACATCGTTGCGCCATGGATGCCATCACGTCCGGTCTTTGAGCCGACGTAGACAACTGGCAGGCCAACGCCTTTGGCGGCGGAGTAGAAAATCTTATCAGTGCGGGCATGGCCCACGCACATGGCATTGACTAGGATATTACCGTTGTAGCCAGCGTCGAAGTTGGTCTCGCCGCCGACGGTCGGGACGCCGACCGAATTGCCATAACCGCCGATCCCCGCCACCACGCCTGTAACCAACCGTCGGGTTTTCGGATGTGAGGGATCGCCAAACCGCAGCGCATTTAAATTCGCAATTGGCCGCGCGCCCATCGTGAACACATCTCGCATGATGCCGCCGACCCCGGTCGCAGCACCCTGGTAGGGCTCAATGAACGACGGGTGATTATGGCTTTCCATTTTGAAGATGATGGCATCGCCGTCGCCGATATCGATCACACCTGCATTCTCGCCGGGCCCCTGGATCACGTGAGGGCCTTTGGTCGGCAGTTGCTTAAGCCAGACGCGGCTGGACTTGTAGGAGCAATGCTCAGACCACATCACTGAGAAGATGCCGAGTTCCAGATGCGTCGGTTCACGTCCGAGGATACTCAATAGCCGTGGATACTCGTCGCCTTTAAATCCATGAGCCGCAACAACCTCCGGCGTGATTTTCTGATTGTGATGAGCGGGTGCGGACATGGGAAAAATGCCGAGGGTTGAGCTGCTGGAGGAAAGCGACGCGCGCTCTATAACGCGAGACGGGTGATCTGTCCCCCTGGCGCCTGCTCCAGCCAAGCATTTAGCCGGCCGTGTCTGCAATACGCCCAACTTTCCTTATGTTTGAGGAAGGTATTTTGAACAAATGGATGAGACGATGCTCAACTCCTCATATGGTCGAATTGAACATCATGTAATTTCACAAAAAACCTTATAGCTATTTGAAATTAATAGATTTTTTTGACGTTTCCGCGCCACGCAACCACCACGCGTGCACGTGCTTCCATAAGACTCATACTGTCACGACATACATCTAGCGTTCATGTTCGAAGCGTTACCCGTGCATTATCTTGACCCGCGGCGCCCTGCCGGGAGTGAGGAGCTTGGCGCGCCAACGGACGGTGCGCCCGGTGACTGCCGCCTGGGACGCGAAGTCACGCCCGCGAACTGGGGCCTTTGATCCAAAACTTCTGTCACTTTCGTTGATAGAATGGCTATGGTGACAAGGTGACACCGGCATGGACACTCTTTGGGGAAGAGAGAGATCTCTTTGGCTGTCCACGCCAGTAGCGCCAGGTCCTCTGGGGCTGCTTACATAAATCCCAAATTACCGGGGCATCCGCTCTGGTATCCGTTTGGAGAGTTCAATGAAGTCGTCTGCGGTTAAGTCCTACGCGCTTGACCTCGATTGGCAGGCTCAAACCTTGTTGCCGATCGAGTTTGAGGGGCAGGAGTTGCAGCTGGAAGCTCGCGCTTACCAGGGCACCGACCCCCATCATCAAGCGTTCGTCCTGATCAACAGGTCGAGCCAGGCAGGGAACGAGCTTCCTTATGTCCGCGTCCACTCTGGATGCGTAACTGGCGATATCTTCCATTCGTTGAAGTGCGACTGCTATCCGCAGCTGCAGGCCTCGATGAAGAAGATCACCACCAGCCCCCTCGGTATTTTGATCTATCTACCGTACCATGAAGGCCGTGGCATCGGTCTCGTCGCAAAAGTCCGCGCTTATGCCCTGCAGGAACAGGGCTATGATACGGTTGATGCGAACATCGCTGTCGGCGCCCCGATCGAGGCGCGCGAATACGACCTCGCAGCACACATCCTGTTTGACCTTGGATATCCGGAAATCCGGCTCCTTTCGAACAATCCGGCAAAGTCTGAAGCGCTCCGCGCCGAAGGCATAACGGTTGTTGAGCAGGTGCCGGTGATCTGCAAGCCGAACGTGCACAACGTGCGTTATCTTGAAACCAAACGCGCCCGCATGTCACACAGTCTGCCCAAACTTGCAGCTGTCACGCCGGCTGAATAAAACCGACGCATATTTGCCTTCAAAAAACCGTCCGAGCTCCTGCTCGGGCGGTTTTTCGCATTGAACAACGCCAGTTTGATGTCAGGACCTCTGGATCCCAGACGGCTTACCACGAGCGTCGTCAAACTTGACAACCGCGCACCCATGCTTGATCTCGACCCGCTGGGTCCAGCACCTCAGTAAATCCAGTCGAGCCACCTGACACTGCTCGCAAACTGGGCCAATCTGCCATTCCTCCTACATAGGCAATGCCGGACGCTAACACAGTCATACCGACCACCAGATCCCGTTTCGCCAACCGAACCGGGCCCAGCATTGGCGGAGATCGTGGCATCGGCGCAGCGCTCGCCGAAGGCTTTACCCGTGAAGGCGGCTGTGTTGCCGTCACCGACATTGACTTTGCCTTGGCCAACGCCACAGTTATACGCATCACCGCCGAAGGCGGCACTGGTCTGGCGCTTCGGTTGGACGTTACTGACACCACCGCATGCCTTGTGATTGCGGCTCAAGTCGCGACGGCGTTCGGTCCAACCAGCATCCTGATCGATCATGCCGGCATCCTGATTCCTGATGCCTTCGATACCGGCACCGCAAGTGACGCCTTCAGGCGCACGTTCGACGTCAACCTGCATTGTTCCTGTGCTCGTCAGCTGCCGGCAACGTCACCGGAACCATTTTGCCTGTGGATGGGGGTTTTCTGGCCTTGTGATCGCTGGTGCGGTTCCGCAAACGCACACCGGCTATTCGCAATTCCGACTGGCCTCGCTCAACCAATCGGCCCAGTAGTTTTGTCGTGGCGCGGCATCGGCTGCGGCGATCTTGTTTCGCGAGGCAACGCGCTACATGTTCATTGATGGCTACAAAGGCCTGGACCAAATTGCAGGCGCGCATTTTGTGCCGAATTTACCGATGGCCGCCCGTCCGCTACCTGCGAGCGCCCGCGGCGATGACCTCGTCATGGGCATTGTCTGGGTGACAGTGGCGATGGCCGTGTTCGCCGGATTGGCCGGTTTCGCCCGTGCCGCCATGAACGCCGGCGTGCCACCGATGGAAGTCGTATTTCTGCGCAACCTGTTTGCGAGCGTGGCCTTGATGCCGGTGCTTTTCAGCCGAGGCTTGGCTGTCTTCGACACCCCAAACCTTAAACTCTACGGCGTTCGCTGCACCATCTCGACTGTTTCCATGATGGCGTGGTTCTATGCTCTCTCGGTCATTCCACTCGGTGAACTCACAGCCATCAGCTTCCTTGCACCTCTGTTCGGCACCTTGGCCGCCGTCCTGATCCTCGGCGAAATCGTTCGTGCGCGCCGCTGGTTGGCCCTGTTTGTCGGGTTCCTGGGCGCCATGCTCATTCTTCGTCCGGGCGGCACAGAGTTCGGGCTAGGCCAAGCCTGCGCCGTTGCCTCAGCGTTGTTTGGCGGATTTCTTGCCATCCTGATCAAGCAGCTGACCAGCCGGGACGACGCTAATCAAATCGTCTTCTTGACCAACGTCATTATGGTGCCGATGTCGTTTATTCCAGCCCTGCTGGTCTGGCAGTGGCCGTCGTGGAACATCGCGCCCGTCCTGCTCGGCATGGGTGTTTGCGCTGTCATTGGTCACATTTCATTGACCCGGGCGTTTGCGTCGATGGACGCCTCCTTGGTCTTGAGCTTTGAATTCTCTCGCCTGCCTTTCGCCTGTGCTGTGGCATACTTTGCCTTTGGTGAAACAATCGATGTCTGGACCTGGGTCGGTGCCGCCATTATTTTCGGGTCCGCCGTCTATATCTCCAGGCGCGAGGCACAGTTGCGTAAGCGACAAATCGACCAGGCTTCGATCACTCCCACGCTCCCAGCCTCCCAAGCAGCTTGACCACGGGGCGATGGCGGTGTCC
>JAYSUN010000063.1:0-2326 GCA_043719045.1 Hyphomicrobiaceae bacterium
CTGTCGAGCAAGCGCTGGCTGGCGTCAATATCATAACGCAGGCCGGCCATCACGCTCCAGCGGTCGGTCAGCTGCAACCCAAGTTGGCCGATGATGTCCTGCTGCGAGATTTCAAGCCCGCGCGAGGGGTCTGCGGCGGTAAAGGTGTATGTCGTTTGCGCACTCATAGGGCCGTAGAGGAAGCGGGCCGACAGATCCTCGCGGCGGAGCTCGCCCGACTGCTCGTCGAAGCGCGACTGCGCCAGGAAGCGGAACGAGTCGATAGGAGCCACATAGAGACCGAGCACATAGTCGGAGCGATCGGTTTCAAGCCCGCTCGTGGGCGAGTGCACGAAGCGGCCGTCGGGATCGCGGCCGGGATCGGCGTAGGGGTTGTCGCCCTTGAGATGGAAGCTTTCGCCGGCCAGCACGCGCACGAACCCGCCCGAGTTAGCTTGGAAGGTATACTGCACGCCTGCATTGACGCGGGTGCCGGTCTCGAGACGGTCAAAGCCCGAGAACTTGTCGGTCTCGAACAAGTTGGTGTCATCGAAAACGAGGCTCTTGGCATCTTCATCGGGCAGATTGCGTTGCGAGATCGCGTCCTGGCGGGTCACGACCTGGCCGATGGGTTCAATCACGTGTGAGCCTACCGACGAATTGGCAACCCATGGATACGCGACCGTCACGCCGCCGGTGGCGCGGCCACGGGTGATCGTATCATCGTTGAAGCTCAAGCCTGTGACCGTGTCAGTGTAGTTGTTGTACTGGTAGACGTCACCGCGCAGTTCGCCGAATGGCGTGTAAGTGATGCCGAATTGATCGATCATCCGGCGGCGCCACTTCAGTTCAGTGGTCGCCTTGTTGATGCTCGCGTCGCGGTTCAGCGCATCACCGTTCTGGCGGGTGAAGCTGAGCATGTTGGAATCCCAACGCAACTCGCCGCCGAGCACCGGGTCTGTAAAGACGTAATTGTGGTCGATGATGGGATGGACGTATGAGCCCGACTGCGCCGTATCATTCACCAGCAGGCCGCCGAAATGGTAAAGGCTGGCGCCCAGATAGCTGCGTTCGGATTGGCCGTTGACATAAGCCGTGTTGACGCGATCGGTCAGCAGAATGCTGTCGAGCTTGTAGAAGCGCCGGAACGTGTCATCGCTTTCAAGCGTCGCGTCCCAGCCGGCTTTCCACCAGCTTGAAATCGAGTATTCGCCCTTGCTTTCGATACTGCCGCGCCAACCATCGAGATCGGTCCGGTTGGCGCTCGGACCCGACAACTTCGAGGCATCCTGGTCGATGCCGGCCGCCTTGATTGTGTACTGTCCATCGACGATTTTGTGGCGCCAGGCACCTTGATACAAGATGCCCTGCTTCGACAGATAAGCTGGGTGGAATGTGAAGTCGTAGTTGGGCGACAGCGCAAAGTAATACGGAACTTCGACCGAATAGCCGAGGTCGCCTGAGCTTGCATAACTGGGCGCCAAAAATCCGCTGCGCCGTTTGACGGTCGGATCGGGATGCTGGAAGTACGGCAGATAGAAAACCGGTTGACCAAACAGTTTGAACTGCGCGTCCTGATAGTAGATCGTCTGGTCAGCTTGGTTGTGCGTGACCTTTGACGCGCCGATGCACCACAGCGGCGGCATGCCGTTGTCGCTCTTACAGGCCGTGAAGGATGCATTGGTGAACTGCGTGACGTTGCCTTCGCGCCGCTCACCGCGCTCTGCCGTGATACGGCTTTCGTCCTTTGAGATAATCGACAGCGACTGCACGAAGCCGTCGCGGAAATCGTCGGTCAGTGTGTAGCGCTCGGCGCGGACGATGTTGCCGTTCTTTTCCTTCAAGATGACGTTGCCGACCGCGTTCAGCGTGCTGGCGCCCTGGTCGTAAATCACTTCGTCGGCGGTCAGCTGATTGTCTTCGTAGAAAATTTCGACGTTGCCGCGCGCGATCACCCGGTTGCCCTTGGTGTCGTAAATCAACTGATCGCCCTGGAGGTACAGCGGCAGTTTCTCGTCGAATTTTTTCTGGGTGTTTCCAAACATCCCGCCCTTGGTCTGCGGGAACGAACTCGTGCTGCCACCTTGTGCGCTTGTTTTGGCACTGGGATCCTGCGCAAATCCAGCATTAGGCGTGAAAGCGCAGATGGCTACGGCGACCAAGCATGCAGAAGCGATAACCCGCCCTAACCCAATTGCCGCCTGCAACAGGTTCGAAGCGTGTTTATCGCCGTATGTCCCTCGCGGTAGCCGCGCAGAACGCATCACTCAGCCGTCCTCCTGGTGCAACAGCACCGTAATCGACCCTAGAATGGCCGTGAGAATTGGCATCCACACAGCGAACCATG
>JAYSUN010000621.1:0-8283 GCA_043719045.1 Hyphomicrobiaceae bacterium
CATCGGCGGGGTGATCGACATCGCCGCAATCACGATTGCATTCGGTGCGGGTACCGCACCGCCCGGCGTCAGTCTGAAGATCGGCGGAAGGAAGGCCCAATCCAGCGCAACGCCTCCGAGATTGCCGGGCGTTCCGGCGGGTGCCGGCAGCAGAATCGCCTGCACGCCGACGCGCTCTACCGTTGCAGCGACGGGGCCTAACCTAAGGCCTCCTGACACGCCGATCTTCAGACTGACGCCGGGCGGTGCGGTACCCGCACCGAATGCAATCGTGATTGCGGCGATGTCGATCACCCCGCCGATGCTCTGGTGCACCGGCAGCGTCACCTCGAGCTGCGCCTGACCGCCGAACTGCACGCCATGCTTGCTCGACCAGGCGACCGCGAGTGACAGATTCAGGATCTTCGGTGTCTTCCCCAGCACCTGCTGCAAGAAGCCATCACCTTCCCCGAAGTCGATGACTAGTTTCGCGTCGTCCGCGGCAGCCTCGATGACGAACTCGATGTCCGGCGGCAACCCTGTCGCCTCGAGCCCGGCGTGGGCGTGCGCGATCTCGAGCCTGCTTGAGGATGCGTGACCCAACGGAATCCACGGCGCAACCGGTTTCGCATCGAGCACGAACGATGCGTCGACGCGGCCGCTGAATAGTGGATCGACGAAGACTCTCGCATCACCAGGTCGGATCTCGGCGCGGATGGCAGCTTCCGAGACAAAGCCGCCTTTCACCTGCACCGAGACGCTGGGTGTGATTTGAAAGGTCTGCGAAGCGGCGCCCGTGACACGCGGGTACACCGCCAGGCCGACGGGAACTGCGCTTCGCTCCGCACTGGGCGGAATCGGCAGGACCGCCAGTTCGAGCATCGACATCGCTAGAGAGCCGCCCGCATCGGTCATCTTCCAGAAGACCGGCACCGCCAATTCGTAGGCCTCGCGGCGGCTTGTGCAGGCCGGGGCGTAGTAGGCGTCCAGCAGCCGCTCGGATGCATCGTGGATCACGGCCGACAGATCAAAGGCGAGGGCGACGCCTCTGAGGTTGTCCATCAGTCGATGCAGCTGAAAGGCACCGCCCCAGCCGTATACGTCGGCCATGATGTCCTGTGGACGGGAGATGGCCCCGATCAGCCGATCCCATCGCACACCGCGCCTCACGTAAGGTACGCGGCCTTTGCTGGGGATGTCGCAGTATTCCTCTGTCATCACTCCTATAAGGCGCAATGGCGCGAAGACGCGAGGGGCGTGGCGTTCCAGGTAACGGAAGAGAAGGTATCCGAGCAGCTCGACGGGAAAGTCGGTCCAGAAGTGCGGCAAAGACAGCGGGCTCGGCCAGGCGTCGACTGCGGTCACCGACGATAGTGCGTGGATGGCGATGCAGACATCCTTGATGGCGACCGACAGTTTCGCGACGGCCTTCGCGATGACTTCCGAATCGTCGCCCGTGTCAGCGCTTTTCAGCTCTTCTGCCGCATCCTGCACGGCGGTCAAGGCATCGGACACGCTGCGCAGCGCCGTGGCAACGGCGTTGATGTCGGATTTGGGGTCGAGTGACCAGCCGAAGTCCGCCAGGAACGCGGACAAGTTCGGCGCTGCCGCCAGGCCTTCCTCGAGAGGTTGAAAACTGTCGGAGAACGCGCGAAGCACGTCGCCGATGAACTGCGTCGAACTCATCCGTTCTCGGCCCCTTCCCGCGGCAACTTAGAGGCCGCTGTGCTATTCTGACAGTAGTCGGCAGGTCGAGCAAGGGATTCGCCCATCAAGGCAGGGCGTCACTTCACGCTCTTGACACAGGTCTTGTCGCGCTTCACCATTGATCTGGCTCAAGCTGCGAATTAGGGGGGCGAATTGGCGATCGATCCATCCAGGTGGCTGCTGTCAGCGTCCGATGCCAAGGATGGTAAGCCGTGGGGTACAGGTACGCGGATGGCCGAACGTGCGGCGACAGCGGGGGCTCTTCCATGGGACGCGGCTTGCCGCGTTTCGACGTTGATTGGTGGTTTTGCCGCAATGAACGAGATGCGCGATGCCCTGGAGTCCTTGATCGCGGCCGGCCACGCATCGGCAGCGCGGCCGGGTAGTCGCGGCCACGTGTATTTCGCGGGCTGGCGATTCAACTGTCAGCGCGATCTGTCGACGCGCAACACGTGGGGAACGGGCGCCTGGCGATCTTCAAGCCGCGACATCGCGACTGTCGATCAGACGGCATTGGGATTGATGCTGAGGTTGATGCAAGCCGGCATTGCCGTTCGCATCCTCGTCTGGCTGCCAACCCCAGTGCAGAGCGCCGCGGCGTCGCTCGAACCACACATTGCAGACCACGTCTATCTGTTCGATGTGGTGAGCCTGGAGAACAAGCGGCTCACTCAACTCCTGAACCCGACCCAACCCCTGGGCATCGTGGGCCTTGACGGCAGGACTGCAGACGGTGCGATCGCTGGCTCCCACCATCAGAAGATGATGGTCATCAGGTCGCCATCCGTTAATGTGGGCTTCTGTGGTGGCGTCGACCTGGCATTCACGCGCCGTGACGCGCCGCGGAATGTCGTCAACCACGTCCCGGGCGCCGTTCATGACGGAGACTGGCAGTCTGGCACCATGCCGAACCTCTCGCCCGTGTTCCCTCCGGGCATCAACTGGCCCGGCGATGGCACCGTCGCCAACTACGCCAGCGCTGCCAGTGTGAAGCCGCCCAGTGCCATGCAGCCGTCGGATCTGCCGATCGACACCAATGCGCAGGACGTCTGCACGGCGATCGGGGGGGTGTGGAACGATACGACCAAGACATGCGCCTACAAGGCTGGCGGCGGAGCGACTGCAACGCAGGGCACGATCTATGGCCTCGGCCTGCAACTGTGGCACGACCAGCATCTGAAACTGGAGGGGCCGATCGTCACCAGCCTCGAATGGCAATTCGCTGAGCGTTGGATCGATTCGTGGACATTTCTGAGTCTCATCGGAATTATCGACCCGGGGCGCGGATGGGCCACCTTCAGCACACCTGCGGCCTACGACCTGAGCACCTCGCCGATCTCCATTCGCCCGCTCGAAACGCCGGTCGACATCCCGCCGATCCCGGGTTCGACGACGGTCGTTCAAATGTGGCGCACCATTCCCATGCGCGACTCCCGAATTACACCACTCTTTCAGGACGGTGAATTCACGATCATGGCCGGCTTCGCCAAGGCGATGTCGACGGCGAGCGAACTGATCTGGATTTTCGACCAGTACTTCTGGAGCGAGCCAACGGCCCGATTGCTGAATCAGCGGTTGCGTGCGAAGCCTTCGCTGTGCGTGATCATCGTCTTGCCGCCGCACGCCGACGGCACCTATGGCCAGATCCATCAGGCCAGAAAGATGGCGCTGGGGGAACTGGTCCTGGGCCTGAGTGCCGATCAGCGCAGCCGGGTCGCCATCTACAACATGTGGCGCCCTGCCGGCGGAAGCAAGGCGGCCGGACGCGGCATCTACGTGCATGCCAAGGCGCACACGTACGATGGGGCGTTGCTGGTCTGCGGCTCGGCGAACGTCAATCGCCGATCCCTAAGCTGCGACTCCGAGATTGCATGCGGCGTCGTCGATGCCGATCTCGTGGGCGACCACCAGAAGCGGCTTTGGAGTATGCTGTTCGGTGGCGTGCAGGGTGCTGCCGGTGCCTGGCCCAACCTCGATCTGAACAGCGCCGGTGCCGGCCGACGTTTCCTGTCCAGCTTCCAGGCTGCAGCGATGTCGGAAGATGCCTGTCTGGTGTCCGATCCTTGGGACGATCTCAGTCCGACCCGTCCGCAGCCCAAGGTTGTGGCCTTGCCGAACGGGGTGCCGCGGACGCCGGCGATCCTGGGGCCGAAGTACGAGATCTACTATGGCTTCGCGCTGGATCCCGGCTCGCTGGACCCTATCGTCGAGAACGACGTTGTCGATGCAACACGCCTGCCACGCCCGATACGCCTGGATGACATCGTCTACAACATCGAACAGGTTTACGTGGTGGAGGCAGGATCCAGGCCGCGCTACAACATGCGCCGGCAGGCATCGCTGCTTCGGGGCTCGACCCTCAGATACCCCGGCGTCGTCTATTTCGACGCGGGCTACCACTACACCGAGACCGCTGCCTGGTTCAAGCAGGTTTGCGAAGGCTTTCCCTGCTTCTTCGTAATCGGATGGCGCGACTATGAGACGCAGATCTACGAGACCGTGATCGACGGCCAGCCTGTGGTGCTGCAGTTGTGGAAGGGATGGTGCCAGCGCTTTCTTGGGTTGGAGGGATTCCCGGGCGGCGTCGGCGCCGAGGTCGGCGTCTATCGCCGCGTTCCGGGCCGGCTCAAGGTCTTCCTCGATCAACTCGGCGACATCGAAGCCTGGTCGGCGCGCTGCAAACTGTTCCCCGAGGGGTACGTGGAGGAGCTCCGCCACCTTGCCGACGATCACGTGTGGTGGCCGTACCCGGAACTCGGGGCAAAGGTCGATTGGGCGCTTCGGCACAAGACCACCGCCGAGCCGTTCTTCGTGTCCAAGCCGGAAAGCACCTTCTGGAACTGCAAGTGGATGACGCCCGAGGACTACTCCAAGTACAGGGCCGACCCCTCCCACCAGGCTCCGCCGATCGAATCGGTGTGGGACTACGTGCTCGAGTTCAGGGTGAGGGGCCGGCAGAACGAGTACACGAATGTCTGGGAACGAGGGGGCTTCCCGCGCCCATAATTTGGTCGCGTCGCACCGGTGCAAACCCTATGCTACCTGCGCGGCTAAGATCGCGCATGGTCATACCCTTCCAAGAAGGAAGGTCGGTGCTCTGATCTGCCTTGCGTTCATGATGCGAGCTGCTCGTCGAGGTCGAAGCTGATGGCTTCGAGCCGCTTCAGGATGATGATCGCATCTCCTACCGCGTTCGACGTAGCTATGTATGCGTTCGCGTACCTGAGGGCTTCGTCTTCTGTGGCAAATTCGGTCTCAGCCGATGCTGATTCAGTGCCATGGTTCCTCCGTTGTGGATAATCTATTGAAAACTTCTGGTTGTCCAGCGTTGTCCCCAATTTTAAGGATGCGTCTAGCAGTCATCTGGCCTACACTACGCTTGATGGCGCAAACATATGTCCTATGCTGAACTGTAGATGTGCTCGCCAATTGCGCGCGCCCTGCACAATTCGTCCGTTGACAATGGAGATCAGGTTCAAATATGGCATCGACCCTTCTTCGCAGTGGTACGTCGCTGCTGCTTGCAATGCTGCTGGCCGCCTGCGCAAACACACCCCTCTACAACGAGGCACGGGACAAACAAGGCCAGGCTGTTGCCAAGGCAGCTTCCGCAGTCGACTTGGTGGCCGTCGTTGACGATCTGGACAAGAAGTATGCGGCGCTTGCTGAGATTGAAGTCGCCACGCTTCAGGCACGGTTGGCGACCAGCCGCGATATCGAGATCGCCCGGGTTGCGTCCACCACCGGCGATCAGGCCGCCCTCAACCTCCAGGCGCGTTATGTCGGTCCACTGGTTGACGGTCGGCTTGCCCAACTAGTCGGTAAGCTACCGCCGCTAGCTGAGCTCAGCACATTGTTGCAAGACACCGCAGCCACCGAAGCAACGGCCTCGCAGACCCAGTCCGCAATCAGTAACTTCGGTGCTGTGTCGGGTTTGAACGTTCAGGACTGTGCGGCGGTCGCGCGCCTGACGATCAACGCCAGCGACCCCACTGCGGACATCTCTGGGCAAGCATTGGCTTTAATTCCGACCGGGAAGCGGTTGTCGGCAAAGGCTCTTTTCAAGAATGCCGTTGCCAAATGCGCGTCAGCAAAGGGAGGCCTCGGCAACGTCGTCGCTGGCGGTCTGATTAAGGATTTGACCGCACAACTGGACGTCGACGCTGGATTGGTTCGGAGTTACAGGGCGCGACTTCAGGCACAACAAGTTCTGTTCGCGGCAAAGGAACGCGACTTTGCGCTTGAGGCAAGCGCAATCACCCCGGTTGCAGACGATGCAGGCTATCGGGCCCGGTTGGCCCAGGCTGCGGCGAAGCTGGGCTCAGCTCTTGAATCGTTGTCGAAGGTGGCAGGCGACGACGGCCTGGCCCTTGCTCATGCCGAGGCGCTTGCGAAGCTGGATGCACTCGAGATGTTCACTGGCGCGCTTGCAACAGGGGCTTCGGATCCCGCGAAATTGTCCGATGACCAACGACAAGCCTTGGCTCTTGTTCGTCTCATACCTACTGTCGCTGATGAGGCCGACAAACTTCTGAAAGATGCGCAACGGCCGAGACTGGGTCCGTTCCTGCTCGTAAAGGAGCACCAGCGGCTTATCGTTGAGGGGTTTCAGAAGTATGTGGCGTTGCTTGAACGCAAGGTTGCAGCGCGCCAGCGTCAACTGCAAGGAGCAACGCTCGAACTGAAGGCTGTCGCGGGGGCTCGATTGGCTCTTGGTCCGCCCCAGGGACAAGCCAAGGGGGCGACAGTGAACCTTGACCAGTCCATGGCGGCAACGGTTTCCGGCGGATCGGACGCGCAACGTTACGCCCTGTACCAGTCTTTCGCACGGTACTTCGACGAAGCGTACCGATATCGGGTCGATCACGAAAGCCTTGGATTGAACATACTGACGATGAGCTACGACCTCGAGATCGAAAAATCCAGGACCGCTGCGCTGATGTGGCAGAGCTTGGTGACCAACATGGCTTCGATCCTTGCGGACTTTCATGCCGCGGGCCTGAAGCCGGCCGAGCTTGCTGAGTTTCTTAAGGGCTTGGGCTTGATCTACATCGGCGGGCGCGCCGCCCGCTAGCACGAAGGGGGTTAACATGATTTACCAAAAGTCGAACCTCCTAATTGGCGCGTTGCTTGTTTGTGCATTCAGCGCCGGATGCAGCACGCCAAAACCTGCTCGGGACCTCGCGGCGCAGGGTGCCGCGGTCGTGGACAAGGCACAGACGGAAACGACCGCCTTCATCGAAAGGGCAACGCAGTCCTATCGACGCCGCGAGGCCATCGTCCAGGAATTGGCACGGGGAGAAATCGCCGACACCAGCACAGGTGCATTCAACTCGTGGTTGGCGAATGAGGCTGGTTTTCCGAAGGACCAAGAGCGGGCTGAGTTGATCAAGAAGATATCCGATCAGAGCCGCGTCACGCGGGAGCAGCGGCAGACAGTTCTCGAAAAGAGGCGCGCCGAAGTCGCGGGGGCGTTCGGTGACCCAGCGAAGGCCCCGGTCAAGGCGCTTGGTGAGGCCAAGAAGGCCTTTCTCGTGCTGGCTCAGGAACTGTCGGCAAAGGAATGGCTTGACTTTACCTGGGCGTACGCCAAGCAACTACAGAATGATCTCAAGAAACTTGATGGCCTGAACGGCGATGCGGAAGCGTCCAAGTAGTATTCAATAGATTGTCCGCAATGGAGGAACCATGGCACTTAATTCAGTGACGGCCCAGACCGAATCAGCCACAGAAGAGGAATCCCTCAGGTATACGAACGCATACATAGCTACGTCGAACGCGGTAGGAGATGCGATCATCATCCTGAAGCGGCTCGAAGCCATCAGCTTCGACCTCGACGAGCAGCAACGCATCATGCTCGAGCGTCGGCGACTGGAGGACGAATACACGCAGAACGAGCGCAGCTTTCTTGCGTTTCACGCGGGGGGTCTAGCGATGAATCCGCCAACGCAGGACGAGGTGGATTCGATTGTTGCGCTGGCGTCGCAGTTGGCCTTGCTGACTCAGAAAAAGACCACCCTGTCGGCGGTGGTCCAGCTCGCCAACTCGGTCGTGACGCAGTTCACCGCCATCCGTGATGCATAGACAAGCCAGTGGCAACACGTCGCCGTCGGTCGATGACGATTGCGGGCGTCAGTATTTTCCAATTCAGGTATGAGCCTGAAGCCGGATTGATTGGTTGAAGTTGGATTGACAGGCTGATCGGTTTAAAAGTGGCAGTTTAGGCGTTTGGGGTTTGTTTTGGTTTTTTGAAACCAAGGCCCCTGCCAGGGCGCCGCAGGCCCCCCCGGTTATGCATGTACCCATGCATCAACCCGCGCCGCGAGGCTCTTCAGGCCTACAGCGCAGCTTTGGATTTTGGCGTGTTGAATCTGGCGAACAGCTCGGCCTTGGCTTGCTGCATCGCTTGAGCCGCAGCCAAGTCCGTTTGCTGTTTAGCCTGAGCCTGCAAAGCCCCAAGCGTGACACCCGCTTTGAACCTGAGCAAACCTTTTTCATCCAGCAGCGCCAAACACTCCAGCGGTGTCTTCACGTCCTTGTGCAGATAGCGCTTGATGATCTTGCCCTTGTCCGTGGTGACTTCGCTGGCAAACAGGC
>JAYSUN010000622.1:0-26517 GCA_043719045.1 Hyphomicrobiaceae bacterium
CTGGGAAATAACCCAGCGCCCAAGCCAGCATGGCCAGCCCTACGAGCACGCGCAGGATGCGATCCACTGAACCAATATTGACGGTCATGAGACACTCCAAGAGTTACGTGAACGCAGCGTGCGCGGTCCTTCGCCGGCTGGCTTTGACCCACATCAAGAATTGGTCGGCTTTTGGTGACGACCGACGCGCTCCAGAAGCAAACGATCAATCAGCCGGCTGTTCAGGCAATAGCTGTCGAGCCCGGATTGGACGTCGCCCCGCGCCAAGTCCCGTGCACAACTGCGCCAGCTTGCGCATCGCAGACAAGACCTCTGCAGATCTTTGAGCGTGACCGGATCGGCCTGCTCAAGATAGTGAACGTCGACGCCAGCCAATTCGAGGCGCTGAGGCAGCAGGACCCAGGGCCCCGCATGGGGCTTAGACAGGGCCGGCATGTCGCTCATCGACAATCCGACATCCCGCAAAAGGCGTTCCGTTTCAGCGACGCCAAGCCCGGTGAAGTCCCGGTTGTTCTGAAAGCGTAACCGCACACCGTCGGCAACCTGCTTCAGGCTGGCACGGAGGCTGTGCAAATAACTGAAAGACATGACGCACTCCTATGAACTCCCGCGTGCATCGTCGCCTGGTCGGGCCTTGATCGGGTTTGATCCACATCAATCGCGACGCTCTGTCGCGACGCGCACTGGCAGCAACGCATCCTGTGACAGGGGCAGTGTTACGTACACGACGCCAGGATCACCTTGCACGGTCCGGTGGCTAAAACCGAGTTCACGGCAGATCCGCAGCATCGCGTCATTTTGTGCCAGGACACTGCCGGTGAGCGTCTTGATCCCTTCCGCGCGGCCATAGTCGAGCAATAGACGCATCAAACGCCAACCGAGGCCTTTGCCTTTGAGATCCGAGCGCACAAGCACTGCAAACTCCGCGTCCACCAGGTTTGGATCAGTGACAAACCGGCACACGCCAAGGAGATCATTGGTCTCCTGCAAGATCGCGACAAAGGCAATCTCGCGCGCGTAGTCGATCTGGGTCAGCCGCGCCAGGAATGTATGGTCAGCCGCGTTGGACGCCGCAAAGAACCGCATGCGTCGGTCGGTCGGCGTCACAGCGTCGAAGAACTTGGCATAAAGATGCTCATCCTCAGGTCGTACCGGGCGGATCTGGATCGCGCCGACGTCGCGCAATTGTTCGTAGAACTGCCACTGACTTGGATAGGGGCGGATGGCCAGCGGCTGGCGTTTCTGGATCGTGGGATCGGCAATACGCATTCGCGTGTCGAGCGCCAATATGCCGTCGGCATCAGCCAGCACCGGGTTGATGTCGAGTTCGCGGATCTCAGGATGGTTCGCGGCCAGCGCGGACAAACGCACGAGTGCCTGAGCAATCGCTTCGATGTCGACTGCCGGCCGATCACGATAGCCCGCCAACAGCGAAGCAATGCGAGTCTTTGCGATTAAGTCCCGAGCCAACAGCATGTCCAATGGTGGCAGTGCCAAGGCGGTGTCCCGCGCGACCTCGACGGACGTTCCGCCGGCGCCAAACAGCAGCATGGGTCCGAACGTTGCATCCTCGACGATCCCCATGATCAACTCATGCGCACGCGGTTTTACGACGAACGGCGAAACCGCAAAGCCGTCAAGCTGAGCGTCCGGACGGCTCTTGCTGATCCGATCATGCATGTCCCTGGCGCAGTTCGCTGCCTCGCTTGCGGACGAGAGGTCAAGCTTCACACCGCCGACATCCGACTTATGGCTGATTTGGTCCGACAGAATCTTCACCACGACGGCGCTATGCGTGCGGAGCAGATCTTGAGCAATCAACCGAACGTCATCAGGCGTCCGCGCGATCAGCGGGTCAACAACCGGAATGCCGTAGGCCGCAAGCATCGTTTTCGTGATGTGATCCGGCAATTCGCGTCGCCCTTCGCGCAGCGCTGCGGCTAGAAGGTGATCGACGGCCGCCCGATCCATCGGCTGGCCCTCATCCGGACGCGGTGGGGTCCGCAGCAGCGATGTCTGAGCGCGCCGGTGCCGAACCAGATGCATGAAGCCACCGATCGCCGATGCGGGTGTCTCAAAGGTTGGGATGGCTTGGTCTCGAAAATGATCGCGTGCCGCGATGGCAGCGTCGGCTCCGAGCCAGGCGGTCAAAATCGGTTTGGTCGATTTCGATGCGGCAGCCGTCGCTGTCACCGCGTGAGCAATCTGCGTGTTCGCGTGGAGCGCCGTCGGACAATTCATAACCAGCACGGCATCGGCTGCATCATCGGCCAGGAGCACAGCAAGCGCTGTAGCGTAGCGCTTCGCGTCAGCGTCACCAATAATATCGACCGGATTGCCATGAGACCACGTCGGCGGCAATTCGGCCGACAATGCTGACATCGTCGCCGAGCTGAGATCACACAAGCGTCCGCCCTGAGCCATCAAGCGGTCCGCTGCGAGCACTCCGGCACCGCCGCCGTTGGTCAGAATGGCCAGACGCTCACCGCGCAGAGCCGGTCCAACACTCAGCAAGGCAGCCGCGTCAAACAGGGCTTCCAGGTCGTTGACCCTGACAATGCCGCAGCGTTGGAATGCAGCATCGTAGGCGGCGTCCGAGCCGGCCAGCGCGCCGGTATGGGAGAACGCCGCCCGGGCGCCGGCCGCGTGACGACCGGCCTTCAGTGCAATGACTGGTTTCGCACGCGCGGCGCGGCGGGCGGCCGAGATGAACTTTGGCGCCTGCGTAATAGCTTCGATGTACATCAGGATGGCTGCACAAGCCGGGTCTGCTGCAAGGTGGTCGAGCAGATCACCGAAGTCGATGTCCGCCATGTCGCCGACTGAAACGATATGCGAGAAGCCGATGTTGCGGCTTGCGGCCCAGTCGATCACTGCCGTGACCAGAGCACCTGATTGAGACAGAAACGCCAGTTTTCCAGCAGGCGCGTTCCGATGCGCGAACGAGGCGTTGAGACCGATGGGTGGACGCAAAAGGCCGATACCGTTCGGGCCGAGGACGCGGAAACACTGCGCGCGTCCCGCCTCGAGCAGGTCATGTTGAAGGCTCGGGGTCACCCCCGCGGAGACTATAACTGCCGCTTTCGTGCCGTGCGCCGCAAGATCCGCGATCAACCCCGGCAGCGTTGCTGGCGGAGTTGCAATAACGGCGAGATCGGCGACTGCTGGCAACGCTGCAACGGAGCCATAGCAAACCTGACCGTCGATCTCGCGATAGCGTGGATTGACCAGCATCACGCGTCCCGTGAAGCCACCAGCTAGAATATTGGTAACGATTGTGTGGCCAACGCTATGGGGCGCGGGACTGGCCCCGATCACAACGACGGATCCCGGGTCCATGAGTTTGGTCAAATTGCGGATGGTCATGCGGCCTCGGTCGGATCCTGCATCCACCACCTCAGCGAACGCACAGCAACCTGGTAGCGCGATCCACACCACCGGCAGTTTGATTCCCATCAATGTGTCGCGAGGCAACCGGGACTACGCAGCGAGCATCAAAGGCAGATTGGTCATCCAACTAAGAGAGACGCCATGCCGGCCACTTCTGGAAACCGATCAACGAAGAGTCAGACTCCCGTTTCGAAAACCCAGATCGGGATTAAGCCCGGCTACGGAGACATTGAAGCGCCGCTGGTTGATCTGACGGCTTGGACCCGTCAGATCAGCACGTTCCAGACGGCCTGGCAGCAGGAATGGTGGCGTTTCGTCAGCGACCGGTTGAGTAAAGACGCAGCCTTCGCACAGCAGCTTGTCTCCTGCAAAGCACCCGACGATGTCGGGCGAACCTATGTGGCTTTCTTCAAGCAGGCGCTGGAGGACTATCAGATGGAACTCGCAACCCTGACGCAATTGGGCACTGAATTGGCCGCGACCGCAGTAGCGGTTGCACCTGACGGCCACGACGTGCTCGATCCAAAAGTGATCGACATGCTCGGCAGACTGAACGCCTGATCGGTCGATGCAATCGTTGTGCACGCGCGGCATCGCCGCTGATGTTGTGCCCCCACCCAAGGAGCCCACTGCCTCAGCAACCGACATCACCAAACCTGCATCGACGCCACCCCCAGCGGCCCGCACGACCGACATCTTCGGCGCCATGCGCGGTGAAATGGATCGTGTCTTCGAGCGTTTCGAGCGCGGCATTTCAAGTCTTCCAGCGCTCTTCTCCCGCACCGGCAGCGACTGGCTATGGCATGATCGGCCTCACGGTCAGGCCTCCGCCCGGCTTGCCAGAACCAGCGACGCAGCGCTTGGCAAAATAGTCGTGTGGCGCGATTTTTTTCCGCGCTGGTAACGGCTATTTGTCGCATGCAGATAAAGGCGCGTGCAGAGATAATAGGGCTTTACGTTTTGATCTGAATCAGAGCGCATGTGCGATCATTAAGGCATGCTGTTTTCACGATGTTTAACTGCGCGTAGCCAGTTCGGCGAATGATGCGGAGAAACATCATGAGATTCCAATTTGCGTTGCTTGCCGCGTTTGGCTTGGCCACGACGGTGGCCGCGGCTCAGACCTCGCCAAAAAATCTGCCGATTCAGGATACGGCGCCGGGAGCAAAGCCAGTCAAGGAGTAAGGGTATTCGTCTTGTCACTGACTAACGCTGCGGGCTACGTGAACTGGCCAGCGGCCCGTCTGTCCCGCCGACGAGACATTCTTTCCGGAACCGTCGCGAGCCAAGTCGTACCAAATAGAACTGGTGGCAGGCGGGAAGCATTCGAATACATACGAGAACAGAAACGCTGCGACCCGAGAAAATTTCAGCGCGTTCATTGTGAGACTCACGCGATGTCAGAGATATTGAACGGCCGCGGTTGTGGTGATAACGGTCACTGATGTCCGAAGTTGAACCTCTAAGCACACCGCAGCGTCCTCACGAGGCCGATGCACTTCTTGCGGGCATTGTCGCGATTGCGGCTGACGCCATCATATCGATGGACGAGCAACAAATCATCACCATGTTCAATCATGGCGCGGAAGTGATCTTTGGCTACACAGCAGACGAGGTGATCGGCAAACCGTTGACGATGTTGATGCCGGAGCGCTTCAGGGAAGTACATGGCAGTCATGTCAACACCTTCAGGATTTCGGCAGTTTCGGCACGCCGGATGGGGCAACGCTCTGAGATCCTGGGCCAACGCAAATCCGGCGAGGTCTTCCATGCCGAAGCGTCTATTTCAAAAATCGACATCAATGGCCGCCGAGTTTACACAACGGTGTTGCGCGACATTACCGAGCGCAAGGCCTCTCAAGAAGCGTTGGAACGTGAGGTCGAGGCGCGCACGCGCGAACTGAAGCAGGAGATGAAACGGCGAGAAGAGTCACAAGCACAATTGGTGCGGACGCAGCGCATGGAGGCCTTCGGCCAGTTGACCGGTGGCGTCGCCCACGACTTCAACAATCTGCTGACAGTCATCACCGGTAATCTTGAACTTCTTGAGATGCGTTTGAAAGACCCGAAGGATCAGGTGTTGCTGCAGCGCGCGCACGATGCTGCGGGCATGGGCGCGCGGTTGACCGGCCGTTTGCTCACGTTCGCGCGCCGCCGCCACTATGCACCAACGCGCCTGAACTTGAACGACCAAGTCTTTGGCATGGCGGAACTTCTGGAGCGGACGCTCGGCGAACAGATCTCGCTGTCGACAACGCTGGAACGCGCGCCGTGGATTGCTGTCGCGGACCCGAGCGAGATCGAGAATGCTATTCTCAATTTAGCGATCAATGCGCGCGATGCCATGCCGAACGGTGGGCAGCTGGTTATCGAAACCGCCAATTCCGCTATAGACTCTGATCAACCTGCGCAGGATCTGTGCCTCCCAGCCGGGGACTATGTCCGGCTCTCAGTCACCGACACCGGCCTCGGCATGTCGCCCGAGGTCCAGCAGAGAGCCTTTGAGCCGTTTTTCACGACCAAGGGGCCGGGCAAAGGCACGGGGCTGGGCCTCAGCACTATTTATGGGTTTGTGCAGCAATTGCGCGGCGGCGTTACCCTCTACAGCGAGCCGGGGCGTGGCACGACCATCAGCATCTATCTGCCGCGCGCTGGCGACACGGCAGCGCCGCAAGCTGACGGAAGCGAAGCAGCGACCTTGCCGATGGCAGAAGGCGAACGCATCCTTCTCGTCGAGGACAATGCCGAGGTCCGGGCAACCGCTTTCAGCCAGCTTGAAACGCTCGGTTACGTTGTGATCGAGGCGGATGGTGGTCCAGCTGCAGTGAAGCTGCTGAGTTCGGGACAGACTTTTGACCTGGTGTTCAGCGATGTGGTGATGGCCGGTGGCATGTCGGGATTCGACGTGGCGCGTTGGGTCCGGACGAACGCACCGAGCACCCGAGTCCTACTGGCATCCGGTTTCCCCGATGAAGTTCTTCGCAGCGAGGACACACGACACTTGCAGCTCAAGGTCATCCGCAAACCTTACAGCCGCCGCGAATTGGCCTTGGCGCTTCGCCGCGCGCTAAATGGTGCGTAGCCCTTCTGTGCGTTGCCGATAGAGACGTAGCCGACACCGACCTGAGTTCGCGCCCCCTGCCGCAGCGCCCTGGCGACTTGAAGCTGGGCGGCGCGGCGCAGATAATCAAGCGCGTCCTTGGGTTGTTTGAGATCAAGATGCTGCAGGCCGAGGCTCCGCAAACGAAAGGTGGCCTTGGAATGATCGGTTCCGAAGGCCCGCTCGTTGATGCGCGGGGTCGCCAGCATGCGACGCAAGGCTTCGACATGACGCGGCCGCGCACGAGGAGAACTTTGGCGTGACGCGCGCGACACGCGCAAATCAGTGAATGCGAGCTGCGTGGGTCGCACCGTCGTCCGAGAAACTTGCGGCGCTCGGTCATCCCGACCTGTTTTTCAACGAAGCCTTAGCGCTCGGCACGAAACCCGAAGACGACACCCAGGCGCGTGAAACCGTGGTGCCCGAGCACACGTGTTCGCGGCAAACGCATGCCGATCGATCAATCTGGCAGAGTCCGAGCTGGTCGTTCTCTCTCGACAGTGCCTCGAAAGGCGGATTCCCGACGCAGCGACGCTCACGACCGAGGTGACCGCATGGCGGACGAGCCGCAATACCCGCAACGCCAAAGCCAATTGGCAGTTCACGACGACCCACGCCCGTGTGAAACTGAAAAGCCTGTATGCCGGATTTTAGGAAGTTTAAGCCATTAGTGCCGGTGCGGAATACTGATGTCGCCTACTGACCGAAGCACAGCGCAACGCCATCGACGCAGAAGCACTCCGCAGTGTCAGGCATAAGTCGACTGCATGGCCCCTTCGCACTCGGAAGCTCTTTGGTTCTTGCTTTTGAGCTGGGCCAGCAGCGACCGTCGCCGTCTGACTAACGAACTGATGACCGCGTTCAGCCTCGCGATCTGTGCATTGAGTAGCTGCGCCCAAAGCACAGTGGATACCAGCCCACGATGCGTCAAACAACGAGTCAAAATTTCCGCAGGCCAAGCGTCACTTGTCGAGCAACAGCGTGCCGATTCTCTCGATTGCTTTTTTGATGTTCTCGGTCGAATTGGCATAGCTGAAGCGGATGTAACCCTCGCCGTGAATGCCGAAGGACGTGCCTGCGACCGTTGCGACGCCGGCTGTTTCCAGCATCTTGTTTTGCAGCTCTCTGGCGGTCATGCCAGTCCCGGAAATGTTGGGAAACGCATAGAATGCGCCGCCGGGATTGACACAGCTGAAACCCGGCAACTGATTGAGCAGGCCAACAATGAGCTTGCGGCGCTCGTCGAATGCCTGAACCATAGTGTTCACTGCGCCTTGCGGACCCGTCAGAGCGGCAATGCCGGCAAACTGCGTCGGCGCATTGACGCACGAGTGACAATTGACGTTGAGCCGAACGATCTTCTCGACCAATGCAGCCGGCCAAACCGAGAAGCCAAGGCGCCAACCAGTCATGGCATAAGTCTTCGACCAACCGTCGAGGATGATCAATCGGTCACGGATTTCCGGGAATTTCAACAGTGTTGTGTGGGTTCTGCCGTCATAGTGCATCTGCGAGTAAATCTCGTCGGACATCAGGGCGACGTGCGGATGTTTCAGCAGTCCCGCAACCAGTTTCCTGATCTCAATTTCGGGCACGGCGCCGCCGGTCGGATTACCCGGCGAGTTGATGATGATCAGCGATGTCCGAGGCGTAATTTGAGCCAAAACCTCGTCGGCTGAGAAGGCAAAACCATTCTCCTCCTTTAAAGTCATCGGCACAGCCGTCGCGCCGGTATACTGGATCATCGAGCGATAGATCGGGAATCCGGGATCGGGATAGATGATCTCATGGCCGGGTGCGCCAAACATCAGAACCGCGAAGAACATCGTCGGTTTGCCGCCGGGCATGATGACGACATGACCGGGGTCGACCGTGACGCCGTGGCGCTTGTGCAAGTCAGCTGCGACTGCTTCGCGTAATTCAGGGATACCGTTGGCGGGCGTATAGCCGTGATGGCCATCGCGCAACGCTTTGATTGCGGCCTCGACAATGTGTTGCGGGGTTTTGAAATCCGGCTGGCCGATGCCGAGGTTAATCACGTCTTTGCCCTGGGCCGACAATGCTGCTGCGCGGGCGAGGACCTCAAATGCCGTCTCGGTTCCAAGACGGTTCAGGCTGTCGGCCAAGTGCAATGCGGGCATGGGTCCGTCTCCGAGCGGGTGATGTAATTGTCAACTTACACAGGGATCACGGTCTGCGCCATCTCGGCCGCTGCAGAATTGGGCGTCCAGGGAGGCATGTAAGGACCATGCAATTCAGGCTCTGCACAGTACAAGTCAACGTGCCCGCTCCCTATTGCCGGGCGACCGGATTCACACAGCTTCGGTTCGGCGTGCGAGGGCGTAACCTCGGAGGCGATCGGCGAAGCGGTTCCAGTCGCCGAGGCGCGCGACGATCCAGGATAGCCATGCGACTAAGCTGTGTGCATGCCGATTGCGCTGTCGCTCGGTGCCGCCTTCGAGGCTCTTGCTGATCGCAGTTGCTGCGGGCATGTCGGCCGCATCGATGACGTCGATTGCGGGGCGCGTTGAACGGTCCCGCGCATCCACCAGCTGCTCGTTACAGACCGCTGCGCGTCAATCCGCGCCGTGAATTTTTTAGGATCGATCCGGCGCAAGCTGCATGTCGAAACTGCGTCGCGAGATCTGACGGCCAACACGTCGGAAGCGACGAAGCAGGAAGAAGCCGCAGGCGAGACTTTCGAAAAATCGCGACGCCCGGACCTGAACTTCCAGATGCGCCCTGACCGGGCGCGCCTTCTCCGACGCAAACATGAACCCCGCCGGCAAAATCGCTCCGCTATCCGCTGCGCCCGTCCTTCGATCGCATCAAGAACACCAGGGGCTACGTGCGGGGCAACGTCCGACTTGTCGCGCAATGGGCCACTTTCGCCCGAGGCGAGTGGGAAGATAGCGTGTTCGTCCAGATGTGTGCTGGTGCCGCCGCGCTGGCCGAGTAAGCCAAACGCAATTGAGCTGCCACGCGATTCATCCGACACCGCCGCATAACAGTTGCACGGGGCGGGGCGACCTATCGCACCATCAAGAGGCTTTGAGCAGGAAGGGATTCGGCTCAAGCGCTTGAAGTCATTGGTCGGGGCGGCGGGATTCGAACTCGCGACTTCTTGCTCCCAAAGCAAGCGCTCTACCAGGCTGAGCTACGCCCCGTACTGCGGTTGTCCATGCAGGTTTTGTGAAGCTGCGTCAAGGTTTGTTGTCAAAACCTTGGGCCGCAGTGTTTCCTGGATAGGTGGGACCCGGTTAGCCGCGGGGGTGGCGACCAACATGGAGGCTCGAGCGCGTTCGTGAGCCACAGCATGTGGCCAGTGCTCTAGCCGAGCCGGCGCCGGAAATCCTCGTAACCGTAGTGCCGGAGGACACGATACTTGCCGTTGGCGTCGAGTGATCCGATATCCGGCAATGGGGTACCGTTGAAGGTCGTGTTCTTGACGAACGAGTACTGCATCATGTCGGTGAATATGAGCCGGTCACCGACTTTTAGAGGGGCTGCAAATGAATACTCGCCGATGACGTCGCCGGTCATGCAGGTCTTGCCGCCGAGGACGTACGTGTGGCCATGGTCTCCGGCTTTCCCCGCGCCGACGATTTCGGGCCGATACGGTACTTCCAACACATCCGGCATGTGGGTGGATGCCGAGGTGTCGAGGATGGCGATGGCGTGTTCGTTCCAGTGTAGATCCAGCACGGTCGCAACAAGGTAGCCGGTATTTACGACCAGTCCAGCGCCCGGCTCAAGGATCACCTCGACGTTGAACTCTGCCCGAAAGGCCTTGATTGCAGTGATGAGTTTGGCGACATCGTAACCCGGTTTGTTGATGAAATGTCCGCCGCCGAAATTGACCGCCTGGACGCGTCTTACATATGGGGCCAGATGTTTGGCGACATGCTCGATGAGGCCGACGGAGCCGTTGTCCAGGCTCTCGCAGAGCGCATGGGTGTGCAGGATTGCGATATCGCCCCAAGGTAGCTTGTCGAGTTCGGCACGGGTGGTGCCGAAACGCGACCCAGGCGCGCATGGATCATACAGCACACCACCCAATGTTGCGTTGGAAAAGCCAGGATTGACGCGGATGCCGGCGTGTTTTCTTGCCGCTTTCACAACCGGCAGGTAGCGCGCGATCTGTGCCGGCGAGTTGAAATAGATGTGGTCGGAGATTTTGGTGAGGCGCTCAACCTCGCCGGGGCCATACGCAGGCGCGTAGACATGTACTTCCTTGCCAAACTCCTCATGACCCATGCGGGCTTCATATTCGCCGGATGCGGTGGTGCCATCGAGGCTATCGCGCATCAGTGGGAATACGGCTGGCAGCGCCCATGATTTGGTTGCCAACAGGATCTTGCAGCCGGCCTCGCGCCTGATACGGGCCGCAGTCGCCAAATTCGCGAGCAGTTTGGCCTCATCGAGCACATAAGCCGGTGTTGCGATGTTGGCTGGAAGTTTCAGCTGTTGTGTCGGCATGGCGCGCGGGCATCCTTCGAGCGAGACGCCTGCATATAGACGGGAACGGCCGGGGTGCAAGACCTGCACGCCCGGCCGCGACTGTCATGTCATCGTCATCAAGCTGCGTTCCAGCCCATCACGCTCTTCACTTCAAGATACTCCTCGATACCGAAATGACCCCACTCACGGCCATTGCCGGATTGCTTCATGCCGCCGAACGGCGCTTTGCTATCAGCCGGCGCCATGTTGACGTGGACCATGCCGGCCCGCAAATGACGGGCAACCTGTTTGGCACGTTCGCGATCGGCCGATGAGACGTACGCAGCCAGCCCAAACGGGCTATCATTGGCGATCGCGATGGCGTCGGCCTCGTCCTGGTACGGGATGATGGCGAGCACGGGGCCGAAGATTTCTTCCTGGGCAATCGTCATCGCGTTGGCGACGTTGGCGAAGATCGTCGGCTTGATGTAGTAACCTTTCAGCAGTCCATCGGGCCGTCCTGGGCCACCCGTGACTAGCGTGGCACCTTCCGCGATGCCCTTGGCAATGTAGCCTTGGATCTTGATCCACTGCAGTTCCGAGACAACCGGCCCCATGTCGATGCCCTCAGCTTTGGGGTCGCCGACCTTGATGCTTTCTGCTGTGCGTTTCGCGATCTCCGCAACCTCCGCCATGCGTGCGGCGGGTACCAACATCCGTGTCGGTGCGTTGCAGGACTGGCCGGAGTTGCGCATGACCGACTTAACGCCCTCGGCGACGACCTTTGCGAAATCAACGTCATCCAGCAGAATATTTGCACTCTTGCCACCGAGTTCCTGGCCTACTCGTTTGACGCTCGGGGCGGCCCGAATCGCGACTTCGACGCCAGCTCGGGTCGAGCCTGTGAACGAGATGCAGTCGATGCCGGGGTGAGCTGCGAGCGCCGAGCCAACGCCAGGGCCATCGCCGTTGACGAGATTGAAAACGCCTTTTGGCACGCCCGCTTCGGCTAAAATATCGGTGAGTAGGAGTGCATTGAACGGTGCCACTTCCGATGGTTTCAGGATCATCGTGCAGCCTGCCGCAAGTGCGCCTGCAACCTTGCAGGCAATCTGATTGGCCGGCCAATTCCACGGCGTAATCATGCCGACCACGCCGATGGGTTCGCGGATAATTTCGGTCGAGCCCAGCTTCTGTTCGAAATGGTAATCCTTCAGCAGGTCGAGGGCGGTCTTGAAGTGACCCATGCCAGCACCGGCTTGAAAGCGCGTCGCGAAGCCGAGTGGCGCACCCATTTCCTCGCTGATAGTGGCGCCCATCTCATTGAGATGGCGCTTATACGCCACCAGAATTTTCTCCAGCAGCGCCAGCCGGTCCTCGCGCGAAAAGGCACTGTAGAGCGGAAAGGCTGCCCGGGCGGCAGCAACGGCCTTGTCGACGTCCTTGGCCGAACCCATTGCGACTTGGCCAATGACCTGCTCGGTGGCGGGATTGATCACGTCGCGGGTTTTGATCTCGGTGGGCTCGACCCAAACGCCGTCAATAAAAAACTTCAGGGCATGCGAGCGGGATGCGGACATGACGGCTCTCCGGGAACGGCAATGGTGACCCCGCGGGTTAGGCGAGGCAATGTCTCAGGTCAAGGCGGTCCCGTTAAGGCCCGCGTTTGCTCCATCAGCACTCGCCAGTTCGGACACTTGGTTACGCATTGTTAAGCAACCTGTGTTTCACTTCAGCACAGTAACTCGTTGTGTCCTCGTCGCGTCTGTTGCGTCAAAAAGGTGTCCTGTCATGCGTATCGTGTGTTCCGCGCGTTGCGGTCTTGCGCCGCTTACTGCGAAATTCTATTCGGCCGCACGCGTCTGCGTGATCGGCTCAGCTGTTGTGGCCTCAGGCTGCGCGGCGAACCAATCGCCCAACTACGCTGGCGCCTACAACTCACCGGTCCAGCCGGTGAATGAACGACAGTGGAAGGTCGAGATTGAGGAAGATGGCAAACCGGCTCAGCTCCCGCCGGTTCGCCGGATGCGCCCGGAAGAAGATGATCCGACTCAACCCTGGAGCCCAAACTATGGCCGCGGTGCCGGTTCTATTCTGCCATCGCCGGTCCCCTCCGAGCCCCGCATAGTCTGGCCGAAGCCGATTGAAACCTCGGTCAGGATTGCGCCTTCGTCGCGCCCGCTTGCAGAAGCTGAGGCAGATGCATTGATAGCCCGGGCTGTGAACGCCCATGAAATTCGGCGTCCGTAACGCGGCTCGATAGCTTAAGCCCAGTCAGCTCGGCCTGGGAACCACGCCTGTGACCAAAGTCCCGAGTGTCAACGCGGTGCTGGCTTTCGCCACATTTTTAGCTACTCTTGGGCGTCTGATTTGGCCCCGTGCTCTGCAAGTGGTACTTTGGTTGAAGTGGCTTGGGGTGCAGTCGTACTTTGGCGCGGGTTGCGCTGATCCAGAGTACCGTGGGAGAAATGGCTAACGACGTTATGAGCAATCGCCGGTCATCGGGTGATAAGCCGCCACAAGAGCGTGCCGCCGGAGCGCCAGCGCAACCGCGCCTAACCTTTGGTCCGCCCGCGTCCGTTCGCAGCCCTGCTATGGCGTCGGCTCCGCGGACAGCCACACGGCGGCCAGCGGGTGGACGCCGTGAGCCGAGAAAGCTGTCGCCGGTGTTAAGACTGATTAATGGACTCTTGACCTTTCTCGTCGTGATTGGCGTCGCCGCCGGCGGGAGCCTGCTTTATCTCGTCAACGGGATGGATGCAGAAGGCCCACTCGGTGCAACCAAGATCGTTGCTATTCCGAAAAATGACGGGACGCTCACGATTGCCGAGCGCTTGGAGCGTGAAGAGGTGATCGGCAATCGCCATACCTTTTTGATCAGCTACTGGTTGATGTCGCGGTATGCGGCCTGGAATGGCGGCAAACCTGTGCAGTTGAAGGCCGGTGAATATGAATTTAAGCCGGCGTCGTCCGTTCGCAGCATCATCGATGTCTTGTCTGAGGGACGCTCGGTTTTGACGCGTGTCACGATTCCAGAAGGTCTGACCAGTTTTGCCATCGTCGAACGTTTGCGGGCTGATCAATCGTTGGTCGGCGAGATCAAGGAGGTGCCCGCAGAAGGCACGCTGTTGCCTGAGACCTATCAGGTCCCACGCGCTTCAAGTCGCCAGGCGGTTCTTGATCTGATGGCAGCGGCGCAGAAGAAACTGATTGATCAGCTTTGGGCCGAACGTCAGGACGGGTTGCCGCTCAAGTCGGTGTTTGATGCCATTACACTGGCGTCGATCGTCGAAAAGGAAACTGGCCGCAATGACGAACGTGAACGGGTCGCGGCAGCTTTCGTCAACCGTTTGCGGATGAACCCGCCGATGCGCTTGGAGTCCGATCCAACGATCCTTTATGGCATGTCGCTTGGCAAGGTGCAGTGGGGCCGACCGATTATGCGAACGGACATCCGGGCGCCAACACCGCACAACACCTATACCATCAACGGCTTACCACCGACGCCGATCTGCAATCCGGGTCGACCCGCGATCGAGGCCACGCTCAAGCCCGCGCAGACCAGAGAAGTTTTCTTTGTTGCCGATGGCAAAGGTGGCCATCTGTTTGCTGAGACGTTGAAGGAGCACAACGCGAACGTCGCCAAGTGGAAGATTGTAGAGCAGGAGATACTCACGCGGAAAGCTGCGGCAGCAGCGGCCGCAGCAGCGGCCGCAGCACCGGCCGCCGTACAGCCGCCCGTTGCTGCTCAAACGATCAATGCCCCCGGTCAGGGTGGTCCGTCTCCGCCTGCGCCGGCTGTACCCAAGATCAAGGCTAAAGCACAGTAGCCCGTCTGTGGAGCCGGGTTGTGAAAGAGGGCGCAGGTTTGCCGTTGCGGCCTCACGCGCGAGTTGGAAATCACGCTGCAAATTTTTCGAATGTTAAACGCAGGACCTTGGTGAGTGAGCTGACGATGCGCAAGTCTGCGGCCACCCGGTGCGCGGCTCTCATTCCGGCCGACCGGTGATGGTTCTGCTCGACCTATTGGGGCGGCACATGCGTCTGCGCATTGTTTGGGAGTTGCACCGCGCAGGAAAGCCGATGACTTTCCGTGCGCTGAAGGCCGCGGCCGATAGCAATCCGTCGCTGCTGAACACGCGTCTGGAGGAGTTGCGAGCAGCCAATTCGGTGCCGATTCCGAGGCGGGGCATGACCTCAGTGAGCACAGCTGAAGCTTGGTCATTTGCCACTGCCAAGCTCCTGGCGCGCAAGCAAATGAAACAGGGCCGAGCGCCAGTACTCTACTTCAGGCGCACGGTCACGCGGTCGGTTCGCCCGTTTGCATCGATGACGGATAACTTGATAAAGCCGCGGCCGGTGCCTTCGAGCGTGGTCTCACGCCGGGTCGGGTCCGACGAGATCGGCAGACCGTCGACCAACCAGGTCAGTGGCAGCATGCCACCCTCGGCTTTGACAATGATCGCCTCGCCATCACTCGGGTTGGCTTCAATCTCCGACTTGTCCGGCGGAAACGCAATCGCGAGCGGCTGCGTCCGATACGACCCGACAGACATTTCTTCGCGACTGTCTGCAAAGCGGCGCAAGGTCGGCGGCAGGTCGGCGGTGGTCTGACGGACGATGCCTTGTGGAGCCGGCGCAAATGGCGCGCGACGCTCCGAGATGCGCTGGAATGCGTCGAACAACAGTGGGGCGGCAGATTGCCGTCCGCCTAGACCTGAGACTGGCGCCCCATCAGGCCTGCCGACCCAAACAACAACTGTATGCCGCCCGTCGAAGCCTGCTGACCATGCATCGCGATAACCATAGGAAGTGCCGGTTTTATAGGCGACGTGGCCTGCTTTGGCGTTGGCCGGAGGCGGGGCATTTTTCAAGATGTCGCGCAGATAGTGGGCTGCCGTTTCAGTCAAGACCCGAGGCCGTGTTGCGCGCGGCTCGTCATTGCGGCGGTGCCACAGGGTTATGCCCGCACCACCGCGCGCGATAGCTGCATAGATGGACGCCAACTCGGTTGATTTCAAGCCGACTCCACCCAGGGCTAGTGCCAGCGATGGCTCGGCATCGCGCGGCAATTGTGGCTCCAATCCCAGAGCGGTCATGCGAGCAAACAACTTGGTAGACCCAAGTGCATCCAAGACCTTTACCGCCGGGATATTGAGCGACTTGGCCAAGGCTTCACGGATCGTCACAGTCCCATGCCAGTCGTGATCGAAATTCTTCGGCACATAGGTGCCAAAACGCGCAGGACGATCTTCGATCAACGTCTCCGGATGTGCAATGCCCCCGTCAAAGGCAAGACCATAGATCAGCGGCTTCAGTGTTGACCCGGGTGAGCGGACCGCGCGCGCCATATCGACCGCGCCTTGGCGATCTGCATCAAGAAATCCCGCTGACCCTACATAGGCAATCGTTTCGCCAGTCTCATGATTCACGGCCACAATGGCGGCTGACAGACCTTGGCCCAGCACCTTGACGTGCTCGCGCGCCAGTGTCTCTAGGGCCGACTGAACACGGACATCGAGCGTGGTGCGGTGGACGAGGAGAGTCGGGTTTGCCTGGACTTCTTCGTCAGCTAAGTGGGCGGCAAACTGCGGCGGCGTCTGCCGCTCGGTTGGCACCGGATCACTCAACGCCGCCTGAACCTCCGCCTGGGTGATGACGCCGTGCGTGGCCGCATGGCGAATGATTTTGTCGCGTGCGCGCTTTGCTGCAGATGGGTTTTTGTCGGGTCGCCGTACATTGGGTGATTGCGGCAATGCCACCAACAATGCGGCCTCGGCATAGGACAGTCGCCGCGGTTCCTTGCCGAAGTATGTCAGCGACGCCGCGCGCACACCTTCAATGTTGCCGCCGAACGGTGCTAACCGCAGATACAAGTCAAGAATCTCGGTCTTGGTCAGTCGCGCCTCGAGCTGCAGGGCGCGGAGCATTTGGCGTAGCTTGCCGCGGGCAGTTTTGTTGTGTTCGCCGTCAAGCAACCGGGCGGCTTGCATCGTCAATGTCGAACCACCCGAGATCAATCGACCATGCGTCGCGATTTCACCGGCAATGCGCAGATAGCCAATCGGATCAACGCCCACATGCGCATAGAACCGCCGATCCTCAAACGCCAGCAGCATCTTCAAATAGATGGGATCGACGTCTGCGGCCGTCATTGGCAGACGCCACCGGCCATCCGGGGTCGTGTAAGCCCGCAACAACGCATCGTTGCGGTCAAGCACTGTCACCGACAGAACCTTCGCCTTGTGTAGAGGTGGTGGTCCTAACCGATAGGTTTCGATGCTGGCACCCATCAATCCGATGAGCGCCGTCACACACAGGGCGATGCCAAGTCTGCGCAGCATCTTAATTGCCTGTCACGTCAAGGCGGCCCGCGGCGGTGCGTGCGTGCCGATCCGGACGATACATGTCTTCGACAGTTGCTGCCGGATGGACAAACGATCCCGGCGTCACTGCGCGCACCACATAGGCAACCGTTGCCTCCTTCGCCGGACCCTGTGCAGCCCTGGCGTCATCATCATCGCCACCCCGACGGCGCGCGTCGTTGGCAAAGAAGTTGAACGCGGCGACAAAGCGGTCATCGCGGAAATCAACGTGTTGCGGTTTTCGGCTGGTTTTCAGCCAATCAAGCGTTTTTACATCGCCGCTTTCGACCAGGCGCGCATTCTCGATCTCGAGCCCTGCGGGTAAGCGGTCGACCAGGAGGATGCGGCCACCTTCCTGCTCGGCTTCGATTTTTAAGACCACGACCAACCGGTCATTTTGTTTCAACGTCGAAACGCCACCTGCAGCGCTCTTAAGATCAACCTTGACGCCCGCCAGTGTGAAGTATTCGCGGGTGACTTTTATGCCTTTTGACACCGCTGGCTCGGGCGTCAGCGCGGCGCCCATCACTGAGATCACGGCACTTGTTGATGCGTCTGCGTTGTTGGCGATTGTCAACGGGCCGCTCTGGAGTTCAACGGCCGACAGCGCGCGGATGTATTTGCCCTGATGTGCCGCGCCGTTGATCGTCAAGGATGCAGTATTGGCGTGTTCGCCAAGAGACCGGGCCGCCAACAGCATCCAAGCTTGTTCCTGTGTGGTCGTGTAGGGTTTGCCACTGTAGGCTTTGCCCAACACATCAACGAGCTGTGGGACGCGTCCGACCGAGACCTTCGTTTCCGATGCCAGCGTGATAACAGCTGCCCGATCACGCAAATTCGAGCCGTAGTCGCTGCGGTATGCTGAAGGTTCGGCTTTGTCGAGTTCCCGCATCGCCAAGGCAAAGGCTTGCTCGGCGCGTGGTTTGTCACCCAGCAGACTTGCGGCGGCACCAAGATGTGCCAGTGACAGCGGCGTGGCAAACCGGCTCAGGCGCGCATCGACGTAGTAGCGCAATTCACCGGTTGGCGTGCGGCCGCCGCGTGCCAGCACATAAAGCGCGTACGCACGGTCTTCACCGCCCGACTCGAAATCTTGGGCGTAGGAGATGTAATTCTGCAGCCGGTCTAGCGCCTGCTTCAGGCCGCGTGGGTCGACGTTGAGCTTCTGCTCTTTCGCGCGCAGCAGGAAGTCTGTGATGTAACTCGTCAACCACATATCGCCATCGGCTGGGCCCCAGATGCCGAACGCGCCGGACGTATCCTGCATTTCAAACACGCGCTCGATGGCGGCTTGAATGCGCCCCTTCAGATCCTGGTCTTGTCCGATGCCGATCTGCTTCGCGATATCGTTGACATAGAGCAGCGGCAAGGCCCGACTTGTGGTCTGCTCGGCACAGCCATACGGATAGCGATCCAGCTGGTTAAGAATGCCGGCCACGTCCAATGTGGCCATCGGCCCCACGTGCACCGTCGCCTTTGCTGAGGATGGAATGAGGTCCTGCAGCAGATCGCGCGATATGGTCATCGTGCCGCCATTGGCCGCTACCTGCGCCGTCGTCACGCGCCGGATATCGCCGGCCGGCGGCTTTACGTCGAATGTCAGTGGCCGCTGTACCGATAACCCGTTCGGCCCTGTTACCGTCACCACCATCGCCATGGCACCAATGTCAGTCGGCTTCAGCATCAGGCTATCGGCTTTTTTCTCGCCGGCCCTTAACGCGAAGTCACGGCTCGCAAGGGCCACGGCGTCGCCCTTAGTCTTAACCGGAGTATTGAGATTGACGGTCAGCTTGTAGTTCGCGGCCGGTCCTTCAACGTTGTGCACCACCACCTGCAATCGCGCGGTATCACCAAGTGTGAGAAAGCGCGGCGCAGAAACGGTTAGCGCCAGTGTATCTCGCACCAGCATGTCCTTCGATGCTGAACCAACCTTGTCACCACTCCAGGCGACAACTGAGAGGCGCACCGCGCCATTGAAGGCTGGCAGTTGCAATGGAACCTGGGCGGTGCCGTCAGCGCCAACCTTGACGATGCCGGAGAACAGGGCGAGCGTGGCTTCGACAGGTGGCGAGCCTTTAGCTGCGATGCCATCCGGGTCGGAGCCATCACCGCCTGAACGCAATCGCCCTTTCTCCGCGCGCATGCCATCAATCAAGCGGCTGTAGTAGTCGCGGATGTCGAGCCCTAGCTTACGCTGGCCGTAAAACCATTTTTCGGGTTTTGGGGCCTCAAAGCGCGTCAGATTGAGGATGCCAACGTCGACCGCAGCCAAGGTCACCCGTGCCTCTTCACCGGCGCCAACGCCGGTTAGTTTGACCGGCACCACAAGCGTGGAACCAGGCTTCACTTTGGCTGGTGCGTCGATGGCAACGCTGAGGGTGCGTGCGTCTTGATCGATCGGCAGCCAACGGAGCCCGATGGCTCGCCCGGGCATGCGCTTGTTGCTGCCGTCCATTGGCCGGAACAATGTGACCGTCACATAAGCGCCGGCTCCCCAAGCAGCCGACACTGGGAGTGCGATCTCGCCGCCGCCGACGGCGACGTCAGCTTCCATGAAGGTTTTGAGATCTCCAGACAACACCGTCACCAACGCTTTGCCGGCAAACCGGGATGCGACTTTCAGTCGTGCAGTGTCGCCGGATTTGTAGGACGGCTTGTCAAGGACAAGATCCAGCATCTCCGGGCTGTCAGCCGCTTCATCAGCGTGATACCCAGCGTTGAAGACGATGCTAGAGTGAGCGGGTCCGGCTTCACCCGCTCCCGCCACTTCCAGGCGATAGCGGCCCCAATCCAGTTTCGCTTCAATTGCGGCAGGCGCTACAGCGGCTGCATCGATCACTCCTGATGCGACGCGGCGCGTTACGGTCTGCATTTCGTAGTTGTAGTTGTCACCGCGACCATACCACTGCCATCGCTGTTCAAGTCGCAGTAACTCCCATTTCAGGCCTTTGGCATCGACAGCCTTGCCGGTACCATCGACCATGATGACGTCAAATTTCTCGGTTTGACCTTCGCGCGCTTGATCGTCGGCGAAACCCGCTTTAATGCCGATGCGACGTTGCTTAAGGTCGACCGGCATGACCAAAGTACGTTCAATTGTGCGCCCGCCCGCCTCACGTAAGCGCAGCAGGATGTCGGCCTCCAACGGCACCGCCGTCTTTTCAACTTGCGGCAATTTGATCGCGACTGTTGCTGTGCCGTCAGAGGCGGTCGTGGGCAGTTCTTCGAGCGGTTGACGGACGTTCGCGATTTTCTCGTCCTGCTTGCCGAAGCGATAGCCAGGAAAACCGGCTAGGCCAGTCTTAGCTGCGCGAACGACGATTTCGCCTTCGACGGCGAGGTCAGCTGCGGGCGGGCCATATAGGTATGTGCCGGCCAACTTGACTTGGCCGCCCGCGTCAATAGCAATCGATGGCGTGGCCGCCTCTAATTTCAGATCCATCCGTTCGGGTACAAAGTCTTCAACCAGAAATGAGACCGACGCGATCGGCTCAGCTTTGGGATCAGTGTAGATCTTGGCCCGCCATGTACCACTCATCGCGCCGTCGCCTAATGCCAAACCATAGGCGCGACCACCAAGGCCCTGGTCTGCAAGCACGGCGCGGCGATGTTCGACGCCGTCCGGTCGGCTGACGATGAGCGTCACAGGGACGTTCGACGCGAGTGCAGCACTGTTGCGCACAAGCGTCGTCAAGTGGACCGTTTCGCCGGGGCGATAAACCCCACGATCGGCATAGGCAAAGCCATCAACAGGACCTGGAGCGCTGCGACCCTTGACGCCACGATCAGTCAGATCGAACGCGGAGGCGCTGATGTCGAGAAAGGCATAGTCGCCGCTGGCTGTGTCTGCTGACAGCAAGGCTGGCGCCAAGCCGCCTTCGCCTTTGTGCAGCTTGGCATCAAACCTCGCGTAACCCCGCGCGTCGGTTTTAACTGTGCCGAGAATTTCGTTGTTTTTTGCAACCAGTCGGACCGTCGTCTCGGCGGCAGCGGCAGCTGAGGTCAGCGAACGGACGAAAACATGTAGCCCGTCATTGCCAGTATACGACGTCAATCCAAGGTCGGAAACGATGAACCACTGCGCGGCCCGACCGCGGCGGTCGCCACGCTTGTTGGGTAGCACGTTGGCTGACAGGAAGTACACGCCGGGCTGCAGCTTCGGGAGTGCCTCGGACACGGGGAACGCAACCGTGACTTCCTCGTTGACTTTCGAGGGGACTGTCAACTCGCCAGCATAGACCCGTTGTCCAGAACGTTCTTTGAGACCGGAGAGATCATCGAGGTCGGCGGCTTGTCCGAGGCTCATTTGGCCCAATGCGGGTGCCAGATTGCGGTCACCGACGCGATAGACCTCAATGCCGAGGAGGTCGACATTGGTGGTTGTCAGTGGAATGCCCTGCTGGCCGGTTGCCGGCAGAACGTACGCTTTGCCAGCTGCTCGCACAGACGCGCTGCGATCCTTCACGTAGACGCTAAGTTCAGATGATTTTTGCAGCGGCTCGTTTGCATAGACGGATGGCAAGCCGGCGCGCACGGTGATCTTGTAATCGCGACCGTGGGTCAGACCGTCCACACATATCTGTTTGCCTTCGCCGGTCACAGCTTGCGGCTCGCGACCGTCGAGTTTGATGTAGGTGGACCAGTCAATCGACCCAGCCGCGAGTTTCTCAGAAAAGACCACGCACGCACGCGGCGTCGCAGCATCAGCATCGATTGTGGTATCGACTACGCGAAAGCCATGTTCCGCGCGTGTCTGCTCGTAAGCGGCCCGGACAAGTGCCGTGTCTTGGAGGGACAGACTGGCTATGTAAGTGTCCAGCGCTGGGCGCCATTGCTGCCGTCGCTTGCGCGCTTCAGCGACCACGGCCAGAGCCTGGGCTTTGTGGGGCGATGTCTTTGCCAACTCATACGCGCGATACGCCGACCAAGCGGCTCGATCAGGCAGTATCGATTGCTCGCCGGGTTTCATTGCTTCTGGTCTGACTGCTAGCAAGGCATTGGCGAGGCCAAACCACGCGTCGGCATCGGCGCCGTCGAGGAGCAGCGCGAACGTGTAGCGATCGATCGCAATGCGTGCATCTGCGCCAGCGGTCGCGAGAATCTTGTCGCCTTCGGCTCGTAGGTCAACGGCTTTACGGTTCTGTGGTGTGGCGAGGGCTTTTTTTAGCTGAGTTTCAAAAGCAGTAGCACCGGCGGCTAAGTTCTTGTCCTGAAATGGATCTGCGGCTGTAGCTGGTGTGATGTAGAGTGCGAGGGCTGCCAGTGAGGGGGCCAGGAGCCGGGTGAGTGAGGCGGTGGATACTGCTGAGCGCGGTCGTAACATGGCGAAAATCCTTAAGCGGCGCTCGTCGAGAGCGGGTGCTGCGCTCAAATTGGCTCACTTCGCCGTGACCGAACAGTGGCGGCGGCACAGCTAATTCGCCGATTTGCAAGGCATTGCGCCTAGTTTCCGCCGCTTTCCGCAACTTACGGAGAACGTATGGTGGTCCGGTTTTGGTTTTGATTGATTTCTGTCAATCTACGAGGCTGGTTGCCTCGCTTTGCGCACTTTTTCGATTGCAATGTTGGCTACGGTTGGGTCACACGCTGATTCGCAGCGGCAGCCACGTCATGCAGCTTGAAGTCATCAACGCGGAGGCGCGAGACTGATCATGGCGGATGGGACATCGCTGAAACGCACAGGCACATGTCGGCGGGCGATCAGCTTGGCGACGTCGATCGGCTTGTTGATGGCGCAGGTCCCCATGACCGTGCTGTTTTCGGGTCCGGCCAAGGCTCAGATAGCGTCTGCGTCCGGAATCATGTCGCGGGTGGAGTACGAGGCATGTCAGGCACGTGACGAGGCGGGTTTCCGGCAAGCCATGGAAGCGCTGACACACAAGGGCCTGCGCGTTGGCCTCCAGGGGGTCGACTATCGTGCCGTGGTCAATGAGGAGTGGCGCCGCCTGGATCTCGATCAGATTATCGACAAGCAAGTCGACATTGCGATTGCCGAAGTCAAGGACGAGACCAGCTGGACAAGTTTAATCAAGTCCATTGCCTCGGAGGAGCAAGCCAAAGCTCTGGCCGGAACAGTGGCCGAACGGGTCTATAAATCGGAAACCCTGAAGACGGCAATTGAGGGCTTGGCCAACGGCGTCGGCCGTGCCCTTGGCAAACGGATCGAGATGGCAACGGCTGATACTGCAGAGCCCGCGCAACAGTGCATGCAAGCTTTTCTCGGGCCGCGCTATGGAGCAACCGTCGCCCGAATGTTTGCGAGCGACGCCGGCAAGGAATATGCCGTTGATCCGGCAAAGGCTGGTGCCGAAGTCACGACCGGCAATGTCTTGGCTGAGGGCGCAGGCGGCATCACAGGCGCGATTATTGTGCTGGTGAGACGGCAAATCGCGACCATGGCATCGCGGATCGGGTCCCGCGTGGTCGGAGCGGTCATGTCCCGGGTTGTCGGCGCCGTTGCCGGGGGAGTCGGTTTGGTTTTGATCGCCAAGGACATATGGGATTTCCGCAATGGTGTTTTGCCCATTATTTCAACCGAGATGAAGGCACGCGCCACTAAGGACAAGGTTCAGGAGGAACTTGCGCGCGCGATCCAGGAACAGATCAGCGATAACATCAAAGAAATTGCGGGGCGTACCGCCGATCGGGTGTTGGACATCTGGCAGGAGTTCCGTCGGGCACATGCAAGGGTCCTATCTCTCGCGGAATCGAGCCCGGCGTTCAAGACATTTCTGGAACAGCTGAAGCCCGATGCGCTTGGCCGCCTCGACGAGATTGTTGGACTGCTAGCGCCGAAGGAAGGTGATGCCGGTATTCTGAAACGGTTGGGGGATGGGACGCTGAATGATCTCGTCAATCGGATGCCTGCCGCTGCGATGGATATCGCGCGTGACACCCGTTCGTTGGAAGAGGCCCTGCAGTGGTGGGCGCTTGCGGGTGATAGCTTGCCCCGTGTCCTTGACGCCGAAATTCACAAGCGCGCTAAGCCAGCTGGTTTTAGCAAGGCAGGTCTGGCGCGGCTGATCGCGTTGAATGATCGCCCCACCATTATGCGCTTGGCGGCTCTGGCGCCAGCGTCGCGAGAAGTTTTACTGGAACTTGAAACGGCTGACCTCAAGACACTCGGTCGTGCGCTCTCGGAAGCCGAGTTAGCGAGCCTGTCAGGCTATCTGACGGGTCTTGAGAAGCAATCGTCGACCCGGGTTTTGCGAGCAGTTGCTGCGACGCCGGCCAAGATGCAGGTGCTGGCGCGACCGGCTGTTCGTGATGGCATTTTGTCGAGTCGCGAGCAGTTGACCGCGGTTGGAATGATGCTCCGGTCGGACGTCGTACCGGACCCCTGGGTCGTGGCTGAGCATGCGCGCTTCGTTATGGACGGAAAGGTTGCACCCATTCTGCTTTGGGAAAAGCATCCAGTATTCATTGTCACACTGGCACTTGTGAGCCTGATGCTGTTGGCAATGGTCAAGAGAACACTGCTTGGCCGCAAACCGAAAATCGTCGTCCATCAAGTTCGAGTTCCGCTGGCGACATCAGGCGCGGCACCGCCGATCAAGACATCGAAGTCGTAATGCAGGTCGCTGGTGTCTGAAATGTCGATTGCTCAAGCTGGCGGCTAAAAGCTTGCTGTACTGAAGCAAACTCGTCCGAAAGCTGCTGCGCGAGTTTCGCGGCGGTTGCGAGATCTGGTGACTCACCGAGGCGCTCAAGTTGTTTTGCGAGGCTTGAGATCCGCCGAGCACCAACGTTGGCGCTGGATGATTTCAGGCTGTGGGCTGCAAGATGCAATGCCGTTGCATTGCCGGTTTCGACCGCGTCGCACAGGGCGCTGATCATTTTTGGGGAGTACGTCAAATAGGTGCTCAACAGGCGATGATGAAGTTGCGGCCGCGACGACTTCAATTGATCGAGCAACGATGTGTCCAGGTCAGCTGGGCACAAGGCGACAACGCTGGACTTATCTGAGTCAGTCATAGGGCGCGCCTCATGGATCAAAGCGCCGTTGAGGTCGCGAGGGAGCCACCGGGCCAAGGCTTCGCTCAACTGACGCTCGGTAAAGGGCTTGCTCAAGTAATCGTCCATGCCAGCTTTCAAGCAAGCGGCGCGATCCTCAGCGAACGCGTTTGCCGTCACAGCGATGATCGGTGTCCGCTTGTTTCCCGTTGAACTCTCGACTTGGCGGATTTGCTGCGTTGCAGTCAGGCCGTCCATTTCCGGCATCTGGCAGTCCATCAGAATGAGATCGAAGCCGCCGCGTTGGAAGTCAGCAACGGCGATTTGGCCGTTCGCTGCGATTTCTACAGTGCAACCGAGGCTCAATAAAAACTCCTGCGCGACCTCAACATTGACGAGGTTGTCTTCGGCAATCAAGACGTGGGCGTTGAATGCGGTTCTTGGTTTTAACGGTGCAAGTTGTGGAGCGTCCGATGCCAGGGGGCTTTGAGTTTCACTGGAGACAGCTCGGCTGACGGCATCGAGGCTCGGCGGCTCGCTTGGGGCGCATGCCCCGCGCTTCATCCCGATGGCGAGAGGCCGAGCGCGATCTGACGGAACAGCGCCTTGACTGGACACCTCGTCGGCAGATGAGCGCGGACGCGGCTACGCGCACGACAACGCGCGCGTCTACGCCACGGCCAACTGAAATTTGCTCATGTCTGATGCATAATCCGGGACAACCGTCAGCCAGCCTTGAACGCAACATCTGACGCGGTCAACATGCGACAAGGTTAAGCTGCGGAATTGACTAGCTAGTTTATCAGGCAATCCAAACTTATGCGAGCCAAACTTATGCGAGTCAGGTGACTTTGAAAGCCTCGTCAACCGGCACTTGCATGGCTGTCATCATTCGGTTGCCAGCTGTTGCCAAGTCTATGACGGCCAAGAATTCTGAGTACTGTGCGTCCGTCATGCCCTTTTTTCGCGCAAAGTGACTGTGCGAGTGGATGCAGTACTCGCAGTTGTTCATGATCGAGACGGCCAGATAAATAAACTCCTTGGTCAGTGGGTCCAGGGCACCCGGGGACATGACTGTCTTAGCAGTTTCCCACTGACGTTTCAGGTGCTCGGGATGATGCGCCATGGCTCGCCAAGCGTTGTTTACGAAGTTGCTATTGCGGGTTTTGCGGATGTCTTCGAACACTGCGCGCGCCTCAGGAGACGCTTCAGCATCGGTGAGTATGCGAACTGTGGTCATGGCTGATCTCTTGTCGTTGGGTTGAGTGT